>DAINQO010000048.1:13289-17832 GCA_036742625.1 Microvirga sp. | reverse complement strand
CGACGACGCGCCGAGCCTCGCCGAGACCCTGGCGCACCTCGCGCGCGACATCGCCCGCGCCTGACGGCGCCCGGCCCGCCTCAGGACGATGGCGGGCGCGGCGGCAGCAGGCTCGGGCGGCTCCGGTCGCGCTCGCCCGGATGCGTAAACTCATTAGCGCCGAAGGCGGCAAGAGTCACGCCGGGGGCCTCCGGGCCCTCGCGCGCTAATCCCTGAACGCCAGCGGACGGGCGACCGATTCGAGCGGCTTCCGCTCGGCCGCGACGCCCCACATCCAGGCGACGACCGCCGCCGCGAGCATCAGGGCCGAGCCGAAGAGATAGCCGCCGAGGATGCTCAGCCGCGAGCCGGATTCGACGAGCGCCCCGAAGAGGGCCGGGCCGGCGACGCCGCCGATGCCGGTGCCGATGGCGTAGAAGGCGGCGATGGCGAGCGCCCGGATCTCGAGCGGGAAGGTCTCGCTGACGGTGAGGTAGGCGGAGCTCGCCGCCGCCGACGCGAAGAAGAACACCACCATCCAGGACACGGTCAGCCCGCGAGCGGTCAGCAGCTCCTGCTGGAACAGATAGCCGCTGATCGCGAGCAGCACGGCCGAGATCGCGTAGGTGAAGGCGATCATCGGCCGCCGCCCCAGCGTGTCGAAGAGGCGCCCGAGCACGAGCGGCCCAAGGAAATTGCCGGCGGCGAAAGGCAGCATGTACCAGCCGATGTGGTCGGCGGCGATGCCGTAGAAGTCGGTCAGGACCAGCGCATAGGTGAAGAAGATCGCGTTGTAGAAGAACGCCTGCGCGGCCATGAGCGAGAGGCCGACATAGGCGCGCCGGCGGTGCACGTGGAAGAGCGTGTGGAAGACCTCCTTCAGCGGCGTGTGGCTGCGCGCCTGAAGGCGGCAGCGCGGCAGCGCCTCGCGGGCGATCGCATGGCCTTCGGCGCGGAAGGAATCCTCGATGCCCTTGACGATCGCCTCGGCCTCGGCGGCGCGGCCGTGGGTCATGAGCCAGCGCGGGCTCTCCGGGATCCACATCCGCATCAGCAGGATCACGAGCCCGAGCGCCGCGCCGATGAAGAAGGCGATCCGCCAGCCGGTGTCCGGGGCGAAATGCACCGGATCGAGAAGGACCACCGAGCCGGCGGCGCCGATCGCCGCGCCGATCCAGAAGCTGCCGTTGATGATGAGGTCGGTCCAGCCGCGCACGCGCGCCGGGATCAGCTCCTGGATCGTCGAGTTGATCGCCGTGTACTCGCCGCCGATGCCGGCGCCGGTGAGGAAACGGAAGAGACAGTAGCTCCAGATGTTCCAGGAGAAGGCGGTCGCGGCGGTCGCGACGAGATAGAGCGCGAGCGTGATGAAGAAGAGCTTCTTGCGCCCGAGCCGGTCGGTCAGCCAGCCGAAGAACAGCGCGCCCAGGACCGCGCCGAGGAGATAGGCCGAGGAGGCGAGGCCGATGTCGGTGTTCGTGAACTTCAGCGTCGGGCTTTCCTTCAAGGCGCCGGCGAGCGAGCCGGCGAGCGTGACCTCCAGCCCATCGAGGATCCAGGTGATACCGAGCGCGACGATGACGAGGTTGTGGAACCGCCCCCAGGGCAGCCGATCGAGCCGCGCCGGGATGTCGGTCTCGACGATGCCGGGGGCGACGGCCTTGGCGACCGGCTCGGCGAGGGGAGGTGCGATGCTCACCGGGAGACAACGGCGGCGGGCGTCGCGGGGTTCAAAACCTCAGCCGCCCTCGCGGAACGCGGGGTAGAGGCTCATGCCGCCGTCGACGAAGAGGGTCGCGCCGGTCACGTAGTCGCTCTCGTCCGAGGCGAGCCAGACGGCGGCCTTGGCGATGTCTTCGGGCTCGCCGACGCGGCCATACGGGATGAGCCGCAGGAGCGCCGCCTCCGCCTGCGGCGTTTCCCAGGCCGGGCGGTTGATCGGCGTCCGGATCGCACCGGGCGCGATGCCGTTGATGCGGATGCGGGCTGCTGCGTATTCCTGCGCCAGCGTCTTCATCATGAGCATGACGCCGCCCTTCGAGGCGGCGTAGTTGACGTGGCCGGCCCAGGGGATGACCTCGTGGACGGACGAGATGCAGACGATCTTGCCCGCCGCCTGGCTCGGGTTCGGCGCATCGCCGCGGCGCAGGAACTCCCGGATCGCGGCGCGGCAGCACAGGAACTGGCCGGTGAGGTTGACGCCGATCACCGCGTTCCAGTCGGCAAGCGACAGCGTGTGCGCGGCGCCGTCCTTCTGCAATCCGGCATTGGCGACGAGGACGTGCAGCGTGCCGAAGCGCCGGACGGTCTCGGCGACCATGCGCTCGACCTCCTCCTCGCGCGACACGTCCGCCTTGAGCGCGAAGGCCTCGCCGCCGTCCGCCCGGATCGCGGCGACGACCGCTTCGGCGGCTTCCTCCCCGCTGCGGTAGTTCACGGCAACGCCCGCTCCGGCGGCCGCCAATCCCTTCGCGATGGCGGCGCCGATGCCGGAGCTCGCCCCCGTCACGAGGGCTGCCTGGCCGTAAAGGTCGAGGGTCGGTCGAGATGCCATTCGCTATCTTGCCGAGGGATGAGGATCGTTGATCGTGCCACCTCCAACGCCCCTCATCCGGAACGGTTGCGGGCGTCGAGGCGCCGACCGCCGGGGCGAGCTCTCTAGCCGCCGCCGCGCAACTCGGGCATGCTCGGGGCAAGAGCGCGGCCGGGGCCTCGGACCGCGCCACGGGAACGAGCGGAGGAAGCCATGGCGGGAGCGCCGCTGCTCAGCGTGCGCGACGTTGCGTTGCGCTTCGGCGGCATCGTCGCCCTCGACGGCGTCTCCTTCGATCTCCATCGCGGCCAGATCCTGGGCCTCATCGGCCCGAACGGCGCCGGCAAGACCACGCTCTTCAACTGCCTCTCGCGCCTCTACACGCCGTCTGCCGGCGACATCCTGTTCGAGGGCCGCTCGATCCTTAACCGCGCGCCGCACCGCATGGCCGGGCTCGGCATCGGCCGCACCTTCCAGAACGTCGCCCTTTTCCCGCGCCTGACGGTGCGCCAGAACGTGATGGTCGGCGCCCACACGCGCACGACCGGCAACTTCGTCCGCGACGCGCTCGCCCCGGCCTGGACCGATGCCAACGGGCACGATCCCGGCACCACGACGGCGGAGCTCTTGGCCTGGATCGCGGAGCTTCTCGCCTACCTCGATCTCGTCGGCGTCGCCGACCGCGTCGTCTCGGGCCTGCCGTTCGGAACCCAGAAGCGCGTCGAGCTCGCGCGGGCGCTCGCCATGCGGCCGAAGCTCCTCCTCCTCGACGAGCCCGCCGGCGGGCTCAACCACGACGAGGTCAGCGCGCTCGGGTCGCTCATCCGCCAGATCCGCGCCGACCGCGGCGTCACCGTGCTCCTCGTCGAGCATCACATGAGCCTCGTCATGTCGATCTCCGACACCGTCGTGGCGCTGAACTTCGGCCGCAAGATCGCCGATGGGCCGCCGGCGCGGGTGCGCGAGGAGCCGGAGGTGATCCGGGCCTATCTTGGGCCGGCGCAATGACGGCGCTCGTCGAGGTGCGCGATCTGCGGGCGGCCTATGGCGACGTGCGCGTGCTGCACGGGCTCGACTTCGCCATCGAGGAGGGCGGCGTGACGACGCTTCTCGGCGCGAACGGAGCCGGCAAGACGACGACCTTGCGGGCACTCTGCGGCATGATCCCGACGCAGGGCGAGATCCGTTTCGACGGCCGCCCGATCCGCGGCTGGATCACCGAGGACATCGTGCGCCTCGGCATCGCCCACGTGCCGGAGGGCCGCGGCACCTTCGTGCGGCTGACCGTCGAGGAGAACCTCGCGCTCGGCGCGAGCGGACGGCGCAGCCGGTCGGGCCTCGGCGCCGACATGGAGCGCGTCTACGGCTATTTCCCGATCCTCAAGGAGCGCCGGCGACAGCAGGCCGGGACGCTTTCCGGCGGCGAGCAGCAGATGCTTGCGGTCGGGCGCGCGCTGATGCTGCAGCCGCGGCTGATGCTCCTCGACGAGCCCTCATTCGGCCTCGCGCCGCTCGTCGTGCGCGAGGTGTTCGACATCCTCGCCGCCATCAACCGCGACGAGAAGGTCTCGATGCTGCTCGTCGAGCAGAACGCCTCGCTCGCGCTCGGCCTCGCCGACGAGGCCTATCTCCTCGAAACCGGCCGCATCGTCATGTCGGGCGCAGCCCAAGCGATCCGCGAGAACGAGAGCGTGCGCCGCTCCTATCTGGGGTACTGACCGTGAAGGTCATGATGCATCGCATGCAGGGGCATTTCCTCCCACGTCGCGCAGCGACGGGGGAGGGGGACCGCCGAAGGCGGTGGAGGGGGCAAGCGCCCACGCACCGCGCTTGCGGTCGCCCCCTCCACCATGCTTCGCATGGTCCCCCTCCCCCGCTTTGCGGGTGAGGAAGGCTAGACCATGGAGCTCCTCCTCCAGCAGATCCTGGCGGGGCTCGCGACCGGCGGCATCTATGCCTGCATGGCGCTTGCCGTTGTGATGATCTACCAGGCCATCGACCACCTCAATTTCGCGCAAGGCGAGATGGCGA
>DAINQO010000048.1:0-13189 GCA_036742625.1 Microvirga sp. | reverse complement strand
GTGATGATCTACCAGGCCATCGACCACCTCAATTTCGCGCAAGGCGAGATGGCGATGTTCTCGACCTTCATCGCCTGGCAGCTTCTCGCCTGGGGCGTGCCCTACTGGGCCGCCTTCCTCATCACGATCGCAATCTCCTTCGTGGCTGGCGCGGCGATCGAGCGGATCGTCTTCAAGCCGATCCACGACGCGCCGGTGCTCAGCCACGTCGTGGTCTTCATCGCGCTGTTTGCGATCCTCAACAGCCTCGCCGGCTTCATCTGGGACTTCACTATCAAGCCGTTCCCGACGCCGTTCGGGACGGCGCCGCTGTTCGGCAAGGGCATCGTCTCGGCCCACCAGGCCGGCATGATCGCCGTCACGCTCGTCGTCCTCGTCTTCCTCTACGTGTTCTTCCGCTACACGCCCGTCGGCCTGCAGATGCGCGCCGCCGCCGGCAATCCGCAATCGGCCCGGCTCGTCGGCATCCGGGTCGGCTGGATGATCGCGCTCGGCTGGGGCATGGCGGCGGCGATCGGCGCCATCGCCGGCATGCTGATCGCGCCGGTGGTGTTCCTCGATCCCAACATGATGCTCGGCATCCTGCTCTACGGCTTCGCCGCGGCGGTGCTCGGCGGCCTGACGAGCCCCGGCGGCGCGGTCCTCGGCGGCTTCTCGGTCGGCATCCTCGAGAATCTCGTCGCGACCTACGTGCCTTACGTCGGCAGCGAGCTGAAGCTGCCGATCGCGCTCGTCATCATCGTGACGGTGCTGGTGGTGCGCCCCGGCGGCCTGTTCGGCCGCGTCCATGTGCAGCGGGTCTGACCATGGAGGCGGCCGAGACCCTTGCCGTCGCCCGCGCCCGCCCGGCGCTGACCCTCGGCCGCGCGATCCTGCTGGTCGGGATACTGCTGGCGATTGCCGTCCCGTTCGCCGCCAAGAGCTTCCTCGTTTTCCAGCTGACGCTGGTGCTGGTCTACGCGATCGCGATCTGCGGCCTGAACCTGCTGACCGGCTTCAACGGCCAGTTCTCGCTCGGCCACGGCGCCTTCTACGCCATCGGCGCCTACACGGCCGCGATCCTGATGGAGCACGGCGGCGTCTCCTATGTCTGGACGATCCCGGCCGCCGGCCTGGTGTGCTTCGTCGCCGGCTTCCTGTTCGGCCTGCCGGCGCTGAGGCTCGAGGCGATCTATCTCGCGCTCGCGACCTTCGCGCTCGCCGTCGCGGCGCCGCAGATCCTCAAGCTCTCGCCGCTCGAGCATTGGACCGGCGGCGTGCAGGGCATCGTCATCCTGAAGCCCGACGCGCCCTTCGGGCTGCCGCTGAACCAGGACCAGTGGCTCTATTTCTTCACCCTCGGCGTGGCTCTGGCGATGTTCTTCGCCGCGCACAACCTCGTCCATAGCCGCACCGGGCGCGCCATCATGGCGATCCGCGACAACCCGATCGCGGCGCGCTCGATGGGCATCAACACCGCCCTCTACAAGACCCTGACCTTCGGCGTGTCGGCGCTCTACACCGGCGTCGCAGGGGCGCTCGGCGCGATCGTGGTGCAGTTCGTCGCCCCGGACAGCTTCACCTTCTCGCTCTCGATCGCCTTCCTGGTCGGGCTCGTGGTCGGCGGCGTCGGCTGGATCCCGGGCGCGCTCTTCGGCGGCGCCTTCGTGCTCTTCGTCCCGAACATCGCCGAGCACATCTCGAAAGGCCTGTCGAGCGCCGCTTATGGCGTGATCCTGATTTTGCTGATCTATTTGATGCCTTCGGGCGCCGGGGGCTTCTTTCAGCTTCTCGCGAACCGCGCCGCGAAATGGCGGCGCCGACCAAGGGAGGAAAGGACATGAAAGCTTTCGTGCATCGTTACGGCGTCGCTGCCGCCGCCGCGACCGTGGCGGCCGGCCTCGTATCCACTGCGACCCCGGCCGCCGCGCAGAAGAAATACGATCCGGGCGCGAGCGACACCGAGATCAAGGTCGGCAACATCAACCCCTACAGCGGCCCGGCCTCGGCCTACGGCCTCATCGGCAAGACCATCGAGGCCTACTTCAAGAAGGTCAACGCCGACGGCGGCATCAACGGCCGCAAGATCAACTTCATCTCCTACGACGACGGCTACAGCCCGCCGAAGGCGGTCGAGCAGGCGCGGAAGCTCGTCGAGAGCGACGAGGTGCTGCTGATCTTCCAGTCGCTCGGCACGCCGTCGAACACGGCGATCCAGAAATACATGAATTCGAAGAAGGTGCCGCAGCTCTTCGTCGCCACCGGCGCGACGAAATGGGGCGACCCGAAGAACTTCCCCTGGACCATGGGCTGGCAGCCGACCTACCAGTCGGAGGGCCGGATCTATGCCAAGTTCCTGCTCGACAGGCACCCGAACGCCAAGATCGGCATCCTCTACCAGAACGACGATTACGGGAAGGACTACGTCAAGGGCTTGAAGGACGGGCTCGGCGACAAGGCGAAGGCGATGATCGTCGCCGAAACGCCCTACGAGACCTCCGATCCGACGGTCGATTCGCAGATGGTGCGCCTCAAGGCGTCCGGCGCCGACGTGTTCTTCAACGTCACGACGCCGAAATTCGCCGCCCAGGCGATCAAGAAGGCGGCCGAGATCGGCTGGCAGCCGGTGCACCTCCTGAACAACGTCTCGCAATCGGTCGGCTCGGTGCTGCAGCCGGCCGGGCTCGAGAACGCCAAGGGGATCTATTCGAGCTACTACCTCAAGGACCAAAACGATCCGCAGTGGAAGGACGACGCCGCGATGAAGGATTGGCGCGCCTTCATGGACAAGTACTTCCCCGAAGGCGACAAGACCTCGAGCTTCACCGTCTACGGCTACGCCGTCGCCCAGACCCTGGCGCAGGTGCTCAAGCAATGCGGCGACGAACTCACCCGCGAGAACGTCATGCGCCAGGCCGCGAACCTGAATCTCGACATCGGCGTGCTCCTGCCGGGCATCAAGATCAGCACCAGCCCGACCGACTTCTATCCGATCGAGCAGATGCAGATGCAGCGCTTCAACGGCGAGCGCTGGGAATCGATCGGCGGGGTGATGAGCGGCGAGGTCGGAGGGTAGCGGCACTGTCACCCGGCGGGCTGCGAGCGGCTCGGGAAGGGGATCCACGGGCAAGCGCCTTCTGGATCCCCTTTCCCTCCGCTTCGCTCCGGCCGAATCACAGTGATGCGGTACCCCCGCGATTGACACGCGGCACCCCCGCCTTAGGCTTCCTCGGCCCGGCAGTACAGACAAACACGGGCCGGGCGAACGCGCCCTTGGGAGGGACGAATGACGAGCCGTCGCGGTGGAGTGTTGCGTCTCGCGCTTGCCGTCGGGGCGGCGCTTGCCGCGAGCCTGTGGTCGGCCGGGGTCGAGGCCCAGGTGAAGACCGTCCGGCTCGCGAAGCAGTTCGGCATCAGCTACCTGCCGCTGACGATCATCGAGGACAAGAAGCTTCTCGAGGAGCAGGCCAAAAAACTCGGGGTCGAGGTCAAGACGGAGTGGCTGCAGCTCAGCGCCGGCTCGCCCATGAACGAGGCGCTGATCTCGGGCAACCTCGACTTCGCCTCGGGCGGCGTCGGCCCGCTCTTGACGATCTGGTCCCGCACCCGCGCGAACCTCAAAGTCAAGGGCGTCGCGGCCATCAACTCGATGCCGATCTGGCTCACCACCATCAACCCCGACGTGAAGACCATCAAGGACTTCACCGAGAAGGACCGCATCGCGCTGCCGGCCGTGAAGGTCTCGATCCAGGCCGTCACCCTCCAGATGGCGGCCGAGCAGGCCTTCGGGCCGGGCCAGCACGGCCGCCTCGACACGCTCACCGTCTCGATGAGCCACCCCGACGGCATGGCCGCCATGATGAGCGGCCGGTCCGAGGTCACCGGCCACTTCACCTCGGCGCCCTTCCAGTACCAGGAGCTCGCCGACCCGCGGGTGCGCAAGGTGGTCGATACCTACGACGTGCTCGGCGGGCCGCACACCTTCAACGTCGTCTGGGCCTCGACGCGCTTTCGCGACGAGAACCCGAAGATCGTCGAGGCCTTCGTCGCGGCCCTCGACGAGGCGGTGAAGTTCATCAACGCGAACCGGAAGGAGGCGGCCGAGATCTGGGTCAGGGCCGAGAACTCCAGGATGCCGGCCGCCGAGGCCGAACGGATCATCCGCCTGCCCGAGAACGAGTGGACCATGACCCCGAAGAAGGTCATGGCCTACGCCGATTTCATGAGCCGCAACGGTCTGATCCCGGCGAGGCCCGAGAGCTGGAAGGACCTGTTCTTCCCCGAGGTCCACGGGCTCCCCGGCAGCTGAAGGCCGCCGCGATGGCGAAGCCCCTCCTCGACGTGAGCGGCGTCACGATCCAGTACAAGACGCCGCAGCATCTCGTGACCGCCACCTACAAGGTGAGCTTCGGGGTTTATCCGAGCGACCGCTACGTCATCCTCGGCCCGTCGGGCTGCGGGAAGTCGACCCTGCTCAAGGCCGTCGGCGGCTTTCTCGAGCCGGTCGAGGGCGAGATCCGGCTGCGCGACCGCAAGGTCACGGCGCCCGGCCCCGACCGGATGATGGTGTTCCAGGAATTCGAGCAGCTCATGCCCTGGAAGACGGTCTATCAGAACGTGCTCTTCCCGATGCAGGTGACCGGCAAGTTCCGCGGCAAGGACGCGCACGACCGCGTAAACGCCATCGTCGAGAAGGTCAACCTGACGCGGTTCAAGGACGTCTACCCGCACATGCTCTCCGGCGGCATGAAGATGCGCGTCGCGATCGCCCGCGCGATGGCGCTCGAGCCCGACATCCTGCTCATGGACGAGCCGTTCGCGGCGCTGGACGCGCTGACGCGGCGCAAGATGCAGCAGGAATTGCTCAGCCTTTGGGATCAGCTCCGGTTCACGGTGCTGTTCGTGACCCACTCGATCGAGGAGGCGATCATCGTCGGCTCGCGCATCCTCGTGCTCTCGCCGCACCCCGGGCGCGTCCGGGCCGAGATCGGCGCCGACGCCTTCAGCCACGAGAACGTCGACGGGGTCGAGTTCGGCGCGATCTCGAAGCGCATCCATCGGCTGCTGTTCGAGCATGAGGTCGAGGAGGCGCGGGCATGACCGCGCTTGCCCCCCTCGAGGCGGGCCGGCCGATCGAGCGGCCGGACTTCGAGAGCGAGCTCGTCGATCCGGCCGGGCTCGTCGTCGTGGAGCGGCCGCTGCCCTGGTACGAGCGGATCGTCAAGAACGAGGCGGTCCAGAACGGCGCCATCCTGGCCGGCCTCGCGCTCTTGTGGGAGCTCTACGCCCGCTTCCTCGACAACCCGCTCCTGCTGCCGACCTTCTCGGAGATGGTCGCGACGTTCCTGCGCGACATCTCGAACGGGCTTCTCCTCAACCGCATCACGACCTCGCTCAAATCGCTCGCCTACGGCTACAGCGCCGGGCTCGCGCTCGCGGCGATCTTCACCTCGGTCGCGGTCTCGACCCGCCTCGGCTCGGGGCTGCTGACGACGCTCACCGCGATGTTCAACCCGCTGCCGGCGATTGCGCTTCTGCCGCTGGCGCTGATCTGGTTCGGGCTCGGCACGCCCTCGCTCGTCTTCGTCATCATCCACTCGGTGCTGTGGGCGGTCTCGCTCAACACCCTCGTCGGCTTCCGCTCGGTGCCCGAGACCCTGCGCATGAGCGGGCGCAATCTCGGCCTGCGCGGCATCCGCTACGTCGCGCTCCTGCTCATTCCGGCGGCCTTCGCGGCGATCCTTGCCGGCATGAAGATCGGCTGGGCCTTCGCCTGGCGGACGCTGATCGCGGCCGAGCTCGTGTTCGGGGTCTCGTCGCGCTCCGGCGGGCTCGGCTGGTACATCTTCGAGGCGCGCTCCGAGCTCGAGACCGCGAAGGTGTTCGCCGGGCTGTTCGCGGTGATCCTGATCGGGCTCTTCGTCGAGTCGGTGATCTTCAAGTTCATCGAGCGGCGCACCGTCCTGCGCTGGGGCATGCAGCGGTGAGTCGCGCGGCCGGCGCGTGATCGGGGCGATCCTCCTGGCGCTCGCGCCGGCCGCCGGGCTGATCGCGCTCGGCTCGTGGCTCCGGCGGGCGCGTTTCCTGCCCGACGCTTTCTGGCCCGGGGCCGAGCGGCTCGCCTATTTCATCCTCCTGCCGGCGCTCCTCGTCCACAGCCTCGCCATGGCCGACCTCTCGCGGGTGCCGGTCGCACGCCTGATGCTCGTGATCGCATTGTCGCTGACCGGGGTCGCCGCGCTTCTCGTCGCCTTGCGGCCGTGGCTCGCGATCGACGGGCCGGCTTTCACCTCGGTGTTCCAGGGCGGCATCCGCTTCAACAACTATGTCGGCCTGACTGTCGCGGCCGGGCTTCTCGGCGGGCCGGGAATCGCGCTCGCCGCCGTCGCCAACGCCACCATCGTGCCGGTCGCGAACCTGTTCTGTATCCTGGTCTTCGCGCGCTACGCCGGCGGGCAAGCGAGCCTTGCCGGCATCGCGCGCTCGATCGCGACGAACCCGCTCATCGTCGCCTCGGCGATCGGGGCTGTCTTGCAGGCGACGGGGATCGGCCTGCCGCCCGGGCTCGAGGGCATGATCCGGGCGCTCGGCGCCGCCTCGCTGCCGATCGGCCTCCTCTGCGTCGGCGCCGCCTTCGACCTCTTCGCCGTGCGCCGGGGCTTGCGCGAGACGCTGGTCTCCTCGGCGGCGAAGTTCGTCGCGCTGCCGGTCGCGACCTTCCTCGCCTGCCTGGCGCTTGGCCTTTCCGGCGACGCGGCGCTGATCGCGATGCTGTTCCAGAGCCTGCCGACCGCCTCCTCGGCCTACATTCTGGCCCGCCATCTCGGCGGCGACGCGCCGCTCATGGCCGGCATCATTGCCTTGCAGACGGTCGTCGCGGCGGTCGCGATCCCGCTCGCGCTGCTTGCCGCGATGCGGTGGCTCGGGTGATCGCGTTCTTATCCATCGCCGGAGGCGGCCGGGCGCACGACGCGCGTGACGTGTTCCACCAGTTTTGCGGTCTGTTCGATGACATGCTCGCGATCCAGCGCATCGTCCAGTTCGTCGTATGACTCGTAGCGATACTGGACTGCGAAGGCGGTAAGGTCGGTTAGACCGGAGATGCCGTGCAACGGCTCACCGGATCGTTCGAGAATTTTCGTGAGAGCGGTCAGATCATGGGATTTCGGGTAGGCAAGAGCTTTCGCGGCGATCCACGCCTTCAAAGCTTTTTCGACAACTTGCTGGGCGTGAAAGCCAAAAATCTCCTCTGCGAAATCCTGTGGGTCCAGCATCCTCGAAAGTGCGCGGTGATCCCTCTTAGCCATCTCGAGCAGAGCTCGTGCATGCTCGATGTCAGAGGCCGCCATACAGGACACGTCCCTCCTTCAAAGCGCTGGCGGTCACATGGTTGGTCGCGGTCTTCCAGCGATCGAACTCCGCCTTGCTGAAAAGGAAGATGTCCTTCGGAAGGTCGCACGCCCTTGTGACGGCACGATAGATTTCACTGAGCTCTCTCCGGCGGCTCTCGCCCTTATGAAAGTCTCCGTGCCGTATCACCAGGAGATCGACATCGGAGTTCGGATGAGCATCGCCGCGGGCGTGTGATCCGAATAGAACGACCGCCGCCGGCCTGGACACGGCCAAGATCGCCCCGACGATGGCGCTCAGATCTTTTTCGGTCAGCCGCATGAAGCTTGCCATTGTGACGGACGCAAACCCTTACCTGATTTGGCGATTCTCATCCAGGGGACTGCGAGACGCCGGCATCAAAGCGGGCTGCGAGCCGGGACGACAGCCGGATTTGCCTCGCCTCCGGCGCCGTCCTACCCTCCGGGTCAACGACAATAACCGGAATCGTTCGAGGAACGCGCGAGTGCCGTCGAACTTGGCAGTGCAACCCGCCATGCACTCCGTCCGCGTCTGGCGCGGCACGGGCGAGGGCGCCTTCCGCCGCTACGACGTGCCGGCGAGCCAGAACCAGACCGTCCTCGACCTCGTCACCTACATCCAGCGCGTCCTCGACCCGTCGCTCTCCTACCGCTTCGCCTGCCGGGTCGGGATGTGCGGCTCCTGCGCCATGACCGTGAACGGGCGGCCGCGCTGGACCTGCCGCACCCATGTCGCGAAGGTCGCGGCCGAGGGTGAGATCGTCATCGCGCCGCTGGCGAACATGCCCGTCGTCAAGGACCTCGCCGTCGACATGCGGGCGTTCTTCGACAAATGGGCGCTGGCGAAGGGCGCCTTCGCCCCGTCCGACGACGCGACCGCCGACTTCGCCGTCGTCGCGCCGGGCTCGCCGGAGCGCCGCGAGGCGGACGCCGCCATCGAGTGCATCGGCTGCGGCGTCTGCTACGCGGCCTGCGACGTCGTCGCGTGGAACCCGGATTACCTCGGCCCCGCGGCGCTGAACCGGGCCTGGACGCTCGTCAACGATGTGCGCGATCGAGGCCAGTCCGAGCGCCTCCTCGCCGTCGCCGGCGACGCCGGCTGCCATGCCTGCCATAGCCACGAGAGCTGCCGCACCTATTGTCCGAAATCGCTCAACCCGACCGCCTCGATCGCCGGGCTGAAGCGCGCCGTCGCCCGCGCCGTGGTCGGGGGCACGCTGTGAACGCGCGCGGGCGCCGTGCAGCGCGGCCGCGGAGGGCGGCCGGGATGACGGACGCGCGCACCGCATCTCAGGTCCGCTTCGAGGCGCGGCTGTGGCTGGCGCAGCGCGCCTCCGCCATGGTGCTCGCGCTCTGCGTCGTCGTGCACCTCGCGACGATCGTCCTCGCCGTCCGCGGCGGGCTCTCGGCCGCCGAGATTCTCGAGCGCACGCGGGGGAGCGTGGCGTGGTTGTTCTTCTACGCCCTCTTTATCGCCGCCGTCGCGGTCCACGCCCCCATCGGCCTGCGGACCATCATCGCCGAATGGCTCGGCTGGCGTGGCCGCTCGCTCGATCTCGCGGTGGCGCTGTTCGCGGTCCTCATCGCCGCTGCGGGCCTGCGGACGGTGCTCGGACTCTACGCATGAGCGCGCTCGCCGCATCCGCGTTCCGGCGCCGCTCGCACCCGGCCTATGTGGCGTTCGCGGTGCATCGCCTCTCCGGGCTTCTCCTGGCGCTTTTTCTGCCGATGCATTTCTGGGCGCTTGGCCAGGCGATCGAGGGCGAGGCGCGACTGGAGAGCTTTCTGCGCTGGACCGACAACCCGCTGACGAAGTTCGCCGAGTTCGGCCTCGTCGTGCTGCTCGCCGCGCATCTCGGCGGCGGCTTGCGCATTCTCTTCATCGAGTTCGTCGGCTGGCGCGACTGGCAGAGCCGCGCCATCGCCTTCGCTTTCGCGCTCGGCCTCGCCTTCGGCCTCCTCTTCCTCCTGAACCTCGGAGCGTGAGCCATGCTCGCCGACGCCGACCTCTTCGGGCTCGATTATGCGGAGATCGAGGAAACCGCGAAGGAGCTCTACATCCGGGCGCTCAAGATCCTGCCGCCGCAGGTCAAGCGCGGCTTCGACCGCCTCGCCCGCGACGAGGACGACGCGACCGCGCAGACGATCCTCGGCACGATGATCGAGAACATCCGGGTCGCGGAGCGCACGCGCAACCTGCTGTGCCAGGACACCGGCATCCCGATCTACAACGTCACCATCGGCCGCGACGTGCGGGTCGACGGCGTCGCGCTCAAAGGCGCAATCCGCCGCGGTGTCGAGCGCGCGACGCGCGAGCACCCCTTGCGCTCCTCGGTCGTGCATCCGATCACGCGCGTGAACGAGCAGAGCTCCTGCGGGCGGCTGATCCCGGTGATCAACATCGATTTCGACGAGGCGCCGCGGCAGGTCCGGATCGAGATGATCCCGAAGGGTTCGGGCTCCGAGAACGGCTCCTTCCTCAAGATGCTGATCCCGGCCGACGGCGTCGACGGCATCAAGACCTACGTCGTCGATCGCATCATGGAGGTCGGCGGCCGAGTGTGCCCGCCGACCATCGTCGGCGTCGGCATCGGCGGCACCTCCGACCTCTGCATGCACCTCGCCAAGGTCGCGGCGACGCGCCCGCTCGGCTCGGCCTGCGCGGACCCCGAGGGCGAGAAGCTCGAGAAGATGCTGTCGATCGCCGTCAACAGCCTCGGGATCGGACCGCAGGGCTTGGGCGGGCGCGGCACCGCCTTTGCAGTCCACGTCGAGACCGCCGCGACCCACATCACGATGAACCCGGTCGCGGTCAACATCCAATGCCACTCGGCCAGGCGCGCCTCGGCGGTGATCTCGGCCGAAGGAGTCGAATATGGCTTTTAGCCCTCCGCCGTCATCCCGGCCGAAGCGAAGCGAAGAGCCGGGATCCACCTCCACGCGCCGGCGCTATGGATCCCGGATAGCCGCTTTGCGGCTTCCGGGATGACCTGAGGGGATCGATGGCCCATCACACGCTCGATATGCCGATCGACGAGCGCCAAGTCCGCGCGCTGCGCGTCGGCGACACCGTGACCCTCGAGCGCACGCTCTTTGGCATCCGCGACGCGACGCAGATCCACATGTTCGATCGCGGCCGGCGCACGCGCTTCGACCTCGCCGGCCACGCCGTCATCCACACCGCGCCGAACGTGCGCCGCGTCGAGCGCTCGAACGAGCACCCGGCGGGCTACGCAGCCGTGTGCATCGGCACCACCACCTCGCAGCGCATGGAGCGCTTCACGAAACCGCTCATGGAGCGCGAGGGCGTGCGCATCGTCATCGGCAAGGGGGGCCTCGGCGACGCGTCCCGGGGTGCGTTCCGCGATCTCGGCGGCGCCTATCTCGCGATCGTCGGCGGTGCCGCGGCGCTCGAGACGACCTGGATCACCGCGATCGAGGACGTCGATCTCGAGGACCTCGACCCGGAGTCGCTCTGGCGCTTTGCCGTCAAGGGCTTCGGCCCGATCCTCGTCGCCATGGATGCCCATGGCGGATCGCTCTACGACAAGGTCCGCGAGACGGCCGAATCGCGCCGGGCGGCGGCGCTCGCCGCGATGGGGGTCGGGCAGTGACGGCAGGGCGAGACGCCGCCGCGCCCTCTCCCCCCTTGTGGGGGAGAGCCGACTCGGGCGGAAGCCCGAGCGGAGAGGGGGGTGGGAGTGAGACGCTGCCTGATGAGGGCGCGCGCCTGATTCCCGCGCTCGATGCCCGGCAGGCCCCCTCCGCGCTCGGGCTTCGCCCGAGTCGGTCCTCCCCCACGAGGGGGGAGGGGGAGTGTGGCGCATGAGGCGGCGCGTGGCGGGGCTCATCTCGGCGGCATGCCTCGCTCTCGCCAGCCCGACATCGGCGCAGGTGATTCGCGATGATTTCTCCTCCGGCGGGCTCTCGCCCCGGAACTGGTTCGTCTGCCGGCGCCCGGAGAACGAGTTCAAGCTCGTGCGGAGTGAAGACGCGGCGTTCCGTGCCGTGGAGGCGACCGTCCGCCCGCGCAAGGACATGGTCTTCGCGATGCTCGTGGCGCATCCCGCATGCGCGAACTCCGGCGTTCCGTTCGAGCCCGAGAGGGACGAGCGCGCCGAGCTTTGGGAAGCGGACGACATCAGGCTCGAGTTCGGCACCGAGGTCTGGTACCGCTTCTCCTTCATGGTCGATCCCGCCGTTCCGGCCGACGCGGGGCGGCTCGTCATCGGGCAATGGAAGCAAGCAAACAGCGCCACCGGCTCGAGTCCCGTGATCGCGCAACGTTTCAATGGTCGCGCCTTCACGATCACGGTCGAGCAAGACAACACGGCGCCGGACGATCCGCAATGCCGCATCTGGGTCGCGGTCGACCGCAACGCGGCGCTGGAAGCGGGGCGCTCCGAGAGCCACGGCTTGGCGCTGCTCGGCCGGCCGCTGCACGAGCCGCAATCTCCGGCGCCGCCGGGCGACCTGCCTTCGGCGGGACACGATGATTTCGAGGTCTCCCATCGGCAAACGCTGCGCCCTGATGGCGCGCGCGTTCCGGCCGCGTGCAAGCAGGATGTCGAGGTGATGCGCCTCGGCGTCCTGCCGGACGTGTTCGGGCGTTGGGTGACGATGCTCTACCACATCCATTTCGACGGGCCGTCGAGCCTTCTCGAGATCTGGGCCGACGGGCAGCCGATCGCCAAGGTGAGGGGGCGGATCGGATTCAGGACGAACGGTCCGGGAAAGCAGTATTTCAAGTTCGGGCCCTATCGCGACCATCAGGCCTACGCCACCTTCGCGCGGATGACGCATTACGCCCGCGGCTTCCGCCGCGAGGACGTCGAGCCGTGACGGCGTTCGCGCTCCTCCCTCCCCGCAGGGGAGGGCCGACTCGGGGCGCGAGCCCCGAGCGGGGTGGGGCACGGCGTCGACGGCCACGTCGGCGCCTCTCGCAGGCGCCGGCGCCGGAAGCCGCTTCGCGGCTATCCCCACCCCGCTCGCGCGATCGCGCGAGTCGGCCCTCCCCTGCGGGGAGGGAGGGCGCCGGCATCTTATGACTCCGCTCTCCATCCTCTCGACCGACATCCTCATCCTCGGCGCCGGCGGCGCCGGGCTGTTCGCGGCGCTGCATGCGAAGAAAGCGGCGCCCGAGCTTGAGGTCACGGTCGCGGTCAAGGGCCTGCTCGGGAAATGCGGCTGCACCCGCATGGTGCAGGGCGGCTACAACGTCGCGCTCGCGCCCGGCGACTCGGTCGAGCGCCACTTCATGGACACGGTCGACGGCGGCAAATGGCTGAACGACCAGGATCTCGCCTGGCTGCTCGTCACGCAGGCGCAGGTGCGCATCCGCGAGTTGGAGAACGAGCTCGGCTGCTTCTTCGACCGCAACCCGGACGGCACCATCCACCAGAAGGCCTTCGCCGGCCAGACCTTCGACCGGACGGTGCATAAAGGCGACCTCACCGGCATCGAGATCGTCAACCGGCTCGCCGAGCAGGTCTGGCGCCGCGACGTGCGGCGGCTCGAGGACCACCGTGCCGTCGAGCTGATCGCGGCCGCCGACGGCTCGGGCGCCGCCGGCGTGCTCATGCTCGACATGCGGACCGGCGCGCCGCTGCTGGTGCGGGCGAAAGCCACGCTGCTCGCGACCGGCGGCGGGCCGACGATGTACAAGTACCACACGCCGTCGGGCGACAAGTCCTGCGACGGCCTCGCCATGGCGCTGCGCGCCGGCCTGCCCTTGCGCGACATGGAGATGGTGCAGTTCCATCCGACGGGCCTTCTCGCCGGCCCCGGCACGCGCATGACCGGCACGGTGCTCGAGGAGGGCCTGCGCGGCGCCGGCGGCT
>DAINQO010000047.1:0-17863 GCA_036742625.1 Microvirga sp. | reverse complement strand
GCCTCGACAAGGAGGCGCTGGCGCGGCTCGCGGCGAGAAGCATGGACGAGATCGCAACCTTCCTGGCCGCCGGCCCGGCAGCGGCCGAGCCGGCCGAGGCCTCGGACGGATAAGGCCGCCGCGCGTTCTCTGGCGCGAGGACGCGATCCGAAGCACGAAGGCGCGCCGACGGCTGCGGCCCTCGCGTTCCGCTGATGAGCGCGGGCGGCCCTACGAAGGTTGCCTGCCTGGCAGGCATGAACCGCGGCTTGATAAAGGGGGGCGAGAGCTTCGAGAGTTGGACTGTTTCCTTCGTTTGTCGTCCTTCGAAGGTGGTCGTAGAGACGACTGTGCGCTGCCTTCCACGCTGACTCGACGGTCTGACGTAAGCGCTCTCCAAACCACTCACGCACCAAGGGATGGGTGTCGAGTGTTTCTGGTGCACTGGGGTCCGGCGGCGCGAGCAGCCGGACCTCGCGTAGGCGCGCTATCGCGCGTTGCCATGCGCCCTCGTTTAGCTCAATAATCTCATCAGTGAGGCCCTTGATCGGCGGCTTCTTACGCAGCGCTCTGACACAATCTTCGCTCGCCGGCCGGTCGAACAGGCCGACCATGTGCATGATCGCAAGCAGCGCGGGCTCTTCGGCGAGCCACTCCTTCTCATAGGATTCCATCACGCGCCGGGCATGGTCGTGCCGTGGGTTTCGCATCAGCGAAGAACGCTCGGATGCGATCGCGCCGGCGCACGTCTCCTTTCTGCGTCTCCTTGAGGAAGCTCGCCAAAAGGCCGATTGCAAGCGGGTGGCCGCCGAAGTCGCGCGCCGAGGCTCTAAGGTCGGTTCCCCACACGCCATTGTCGCGCAGGAGCGCCGCGCCGGCCTTCTCAGATGCGCATCATCGTCGCCATGATGCGGATCATCGTCGGACTGCCCTCAGGGCAGGCGCTTCATCATCGTCGCGATGATGAACACGCCGGCGTGATGGGATGGCCTCGATCCATCGCGTTCCGGAATGACCGGCGGTCGCCCGCGCTGGAGGGCGGCCCTAACCCGGCATTAACCTTGCTTGGTGCTTAACTCCTTGGACCATCGAGGCGCCGCTAAGCGCTTGCGAAGCCCTTAGTTTCGACAGATTTCCGGGCGAGGAGCAGGCAACAAGGCAAAGGCGCCGCGTCAAGGCGGCAGCGGTGCGGGCCGGGCGGGCGTCCGGCGGCCCGCGGGGATCGAGGACCAGAGCATGAATCCGGCCGATGCCGTCCCGGCAGTGCAGATCGCGCACGACATGTCGCTGCTCGGGCTGTTCCTGAACGCCCACGTCGTCGTCAAGCTCGTCATCGTCGGGCTGCTCGCCGCCTCGGTGTGGTGCTGGGCGATCATCGTCGACAAGACGCTCTTGTTCGGGCGCACGCGGCGCGCCATGGACCGCTTCGAGGAGATCTTCTGGTCGGGCCAGTCGCTCGAGGAGCTCTACCTCAACCTGCAGAGCCGGCCGAACGCCGGGCTCGCGGCGGTGTTCGTCGCCGCGATGCGCGAATGGAAGCGCTCCTTCGAGGGCACCGGGCGCTCGGTCGCGAGCCTGGCGCAGCGCATCGACAAGGTGCTCGACGTGACCATCCAGCGCGAGGTCGAGCGGCTCGAGGGCAAGCTCCTGGTGCTCGCCTCGATCGGCTCGGCCGGACCCTATATCGGGCTGTTCGGCACGGTGTGGGGGATCATGAGCTCGTTCACCTCGATCGCCGCCTCGAAGAGCACGAGCCTCGCCGTCGTCGCGCCCGGCATCGCCGAGGCGCTGTTTGCGACCGCGATCGGGCTCTTCGCGGCGATCCCGGCGGTGCTCGCCTACAACAAGCTGCAGTCGCAGGTGACGAAGCTGCAGTCGCGGCTCGAGGGCTTCGCCGACGAGTTCTCGGCGATCCTGTCGCGCCAGATCGACGAGCGCATGCACGCGCATGCGGCGCAGGCGGCCTGAGGCGGCCGCGATGACGATCGCCTCGGCCATGGCGCACGGGCACGGCGGCGGGCGCCGCCGACGCCGGCGCGGCAAGCGCGGCGTCATCAACGAAATCAATATGACGCCGTTCATCGATGTCATGCTCGTCCTCCTCATCATCTTCATGGTCACGGCCCCCCTGATGACCGCCGGCGTCCCGCTCGATCTGCCGAAGGCCGCGGCGGCGCCGCTCAACAGCGACGCGAAGCCGGTGACGCTGTCGATCAAGGCCGATGGCAAGGTCTATCTCGGCGAGACGGCGCTTGCCGACGACGGCATCATCACGGGGGTGACGGCGGCGGCGAAGCAGGGCTTCGACGAGCGCATCTTCGTGCGCGGCGACAGGCGCGTCGAATACGGCCGCGTCGCCCAGGTGATGGCGATGGTGACCGGGGCCGGGTTCAAGCGCGTCGCGCTCGTGACCGAGGCGGAGCAGCGCTAGCCGCGGATGGACGCGCGAGCATGCGAAGGCTGAGACGGTGGGGCTGAAGTTCGATCGATCCGAACCGGGGTTCTGGGTGTCGGGCGCCGTCCACACGGCGCTCCTCGCCGGGCTCGTGTTCGGCGTCGCGTCCCAGACCTTCCCGGAGGCCGAGGAAGGCATCCCGGTCGAGGTCCTGACCGACAACCAGTTCTCCGAGATCACCCGCGGCGAGTCGAACGCCAAGGCGCCGCAGCCCGAGGCGAAGCCCCGGACCGACCGCGTCGCCGAGGTCCGCGAAGACCGCGATCCGGGCGAGGCGAAGCGCGATGTTCCGACGCCGCCGACCCGGCCGGCCGAGATGAAGGTCGCAGACGAGGCGGTCGAGGTCTCGGTCCCGCCGCCGCCTCCCGTGCCGCCGATCCGTCCCGAGCCGTCGCCGGAGCGGGCCGAAGCGAAGCCCGAGCCGGCTCCGCCCATGCCGCCGAAGCGCGAGGAGGTCGCGAACCTTCTCGAGCAGCAGGAGGCCGAGCTTCGCGCCAAGGCCGAGGCGCAGGCGAAGTCCGAGGCCGAAGCGCGGGCCCGCGCCGAAGCCAAGGCGAAGGCGGAAGCCGCAAGGGAGCGCGCCGTCGCCGAGGCGAAAGCCAAGGCCGAGGCGGAAGCCGAGCAGAAGCGGATCGCCGAGGCCAAAGCCGAGGCCGAGCACAAGAAGAAGGTCGCGGAAGCGAAGGCCAAGGCGAAAGCCGAGGCCGAGGCGAAAGCCAAGCGCGACGCAGAGCTTGCCGCGAAGTTCGATCCGAACGGGATCGCGAAGCTCCTCGCCTCGAAGGAGCCGGCGCAATCCTCAGGCTCGAGCGGCCGCGAGATCCAGAAGACCGCCTCGCTCGGCACCGCGACCGGCGCGGCGCAGCGGCTCAATCCGAGCCAGCGCGACGCGCTGATGGGCCTTTTGCGCGACCAGCTGCATCGCTGCTGGCAGGCGCCGATCGGCGCCCAAGGCGCGGCCAAGCCGCCGGTGCCGACGGTGCGCGTCAGCCTCAACCAGGACGGCTCCCTTGCCCGCGAGCCGGCGGTGACGAACGCGTCGGCCGACCCGCTGTTCCGGGCGGTCGCGGACTCTGCCACCCGCGCCGCGAGAAGGTGCTCGCCTTTGCGTATTCCGGCCCAATTCCAGCCCTATTACCAGGATTGGAAAGACCTCGTGGTCAACTTCGATCCGCGCGATCTCGGCTGATCGAATCCAACACCCGAAAAGCCCGCCGATGCGCCCGCACCTCGCCCTGCGCCTGATCCGAATCCTCGTCCGCGCCGACATGATTCTCGGTCTTGCGATCGTCATGGCGACGTTCCTCGCCGTGACGGCCGCCCGCGCCGAGCTCGTCATCGACGTGCGCCGCGGCAACTTCCAGCCGATCCCGATCGCCGTCGCGGACTTTGCCGGCGATCCCGGCTTCGGCCAGCAGGTCGCCGGCATCATCGCCAACAACCTCCGCCGCTCGGGCTACTTCGTGCCGATCGAGAAGGCGCGCTTCCCGGAGCAGCAGCCGTCCTTCGATGCGGCGCCGCGCTTCGAGGCATGGAAAGCCGCCGGCGTGCAGGGGCTCGTCACCGGCCGCGTCACCCGCGACCCGTCGGGGCGGCTCAAGACCGAGTTCCGCCTGTGGGACGTCTATGCCGGCCAGCAGGTCGCCGGGCAGCAATACTTCACCGACCCGAACAACTGGCGCCGCATCGGCCACATCATCTCGGACGCGGTCTACACCAAGATCACCGGCGTCGGCGCCTTCTTCGACACCCGCGTGGTGTTCGTCGACGAGTCGGGGCCGAAGGAGAACCGCCGCAAGCGCCTCGCCATCATGGACCAGGACGGCGGCAACGTCCGCTACCTGACGCAAGGGGACAACCTCGTCGTGACGCCGCGCTACTCGCCGGCGACGCAGGACATCGCCTTCATGTCGCAGGCGTCGGGGCAGCAGCCGCGGGTGCAGGTGATCAACCTCGAGACCGGCTCGCGCCAGGTCGTCGGCAACTTCCCCGACATGACCTCGAGCCCGCGCTTCTCGCCCGACGGGCAGCGCATCGTCATGAGCCTGCAGCAGGGCGGCAACGCCAACATCTACCTGATGGATCTGGGCTCGCGCACGACGACGCGGATCACCAACACCGGCGCGATCGACACCTCGCCGTCGTTCTCGCCCGACGGGGCGCAGATCGTGTTCGAGTCGGATCGCGGCGGCCAGCAGCAGATCTACGTCATGGCCGCCGACGGCTCGGGCGCCAAGCGCATCTCGTTCGGCCAGGGCTCCTATTCGCAGCCGGCCTGGTCGCCGCGCGGCGACTACATCGCCTTCACCAAGCGCACCGCCGGCGGCTTTGCGATCGGCGTCATGAAGCCTGACGGTTCGGGCGAGCGGCTCCTGACCGAGGGCTTCCACAACGAGGGGCCGTCATGGGCCCCGAACGGCCAGTACATCATGTTCTTCCGCGATCCCGGCGGCCAGTCCGGCGCGAAGCTCTACATGATCGACATCACCGGCCGGGTCGAGCAGACCGTGCCGACCCCGACCTTCGCCTCCGACCCGACCTGGTCGCCGCTCCTGACCGAGTCGCGCGGCAACTGAGGGCGGTCCCCGGGGCGCGACGCCACGGCGTCATCCCGGCGCGATGAGCCCCGAGGGCTCCGTCCCGCCGGCGTCGCTCTGGCATGCGGTGACACCGCCCGGGCCGGAGCTTCCCGCTCTTGCGGGCGACGAGCGTTGCGATGCGGTCGTGATCGGGGCGGGCTTCACCGGGCTCTCCGCCGCCCTGTATCTCGCTGAGGCCGGCATCGGCACCGTCGTCCTCGAGGCGGCCGAGCCCGGTTTCGGCGCCTCCGGGCGCAACAACGGCCAGGTGATCCCGACGCTGTCGCGCACCGATCCCGACGCGATCGTCGCGAAGCACGGGGCCGCCGGCGAACGCTTCGTCGCGCTCCTGCGGGATTCGGCGGCTCTCCTGTTCGATCTCGCGCGCCGCCACGCCATCGATGCCGAAGCCGAGCAGGCCGGCTGGGTTCAGCCCGCCCACAGCCCGGGCCGGATCAGGATTTCGGAAGCCCGCGTCCGGCAGTGGTCGCGATGGGGCGCGCCGGTCGCGCTTCTCGACTGCGGCGAGGTCCGAGCCATGACCGGCTCGGACGCCTGGCATGGCGGCTTCTGGAACCGGAGCGGCGGGCACATCAATCCGCTGGCGCTGACGCGCGGCCTCGCCGGCGCCGCGCTTGCGGCCGGTGCCCGCATCTTCGCGCGCTCGCCAGCGCTGTCCTACGCCCGCGAGGGCGACGGCTGGGTGGTGCGCGGCGCCGCGGGCTCCGTCCGGGCGAATGCCCTTGTGCTCGCGACCAACGCCTACACCGACGCTTTCGGATCGACGCTCGCGGCGCCGATCGCCCGCGAGATCGTGCCGGCCCTGTCCTGGCAGATGGCGACGGAGCCGCTCGACGAGAGCCTGCGCCGGACGATCCTGCCGGGGCGGCAGGCGATGTCCGACAGCCATGGCGACCTGCACTTCGCCCGCTGGGATGCCCGCAACCGGCTCGTCACCGGCGGCGCGCTGGTGAACCCGGTGAACGGGGCGGAGCGGTTGAAGCCCTGGATCGCGGCGCGGCTGCGGAAGCTCTGGCCCGAGATCGGCGAGGTCGGCTTCGATCACGTCTGGAACGGCGCCATCGGGATGACGCCGGACCACCTGCCGCGCATCCACCGGCTCGGCCCGGGCGCCTACGCGTGGACCGGCTGCAACGGCCGGGCGGTGGCGTTGTCGGTCGCGCTCGGGCGCGAGTTCGCCCGCGCCGTCGCGGGCGCGCCCGACGAGGAGCTGGCGCTGCCCTTCACGGCGCGGGCGCCGCTTCCGGCGCACGGGCTCCTGAAGCGGCTTTCGCCGCTGATGCTGGTTCTGTACCGTCGCCGCGACGCACGCGAGGTCGCGTGAGCGCCGCTTGACCCCGATGACGCCCCTCGACACCTCGAAGCCGCTTGCCCGGCGTGCGCGCGCCCGATCCCCGGTCCTCGAGGCCGATTTCGTGATCGTCGGCGCGGGCTCGGCCGGCTGCGTGCTCGCGAACCGCTTGACCGCCTGCGGGCGATATCGGGTCGTTTTGCTCGAAGCCGGGCCGCGCGACCGGCATTTCTGGATTCACGTCCCGCTCGGCTACGGGCGCCTGTTCAAGGACGCGCGGGTTAATTGGCTCTACGAGACGGAACCGGAGCCCGAGCTGAACGGCCGCGTGATCTTCCAGCCGCGCGGCAAGGTGCTCGGCGGCTCGTCCTCGATCAACGGCTTGCTCTATGTCCGCGGCCAGCCGGAGGATTTCGACCATTGGCGCCAGCTCGGCAACGCCGGTTGGGGCTTCGACGACGTGCTGCCGTATTTCCGGCGCTCCGAGCATCAGGCGCGCGGCGAGAGCACGCTCCACGGCGTCGGCGGTCCGCTCTGCGTGTCCGACGCGACCGAGCCGCACGAGCTGTGCGACGCCTTCATCGCCGCCGCCGATGAGGCCGGCATTCCCGGCAACGACGATTTCAACGGCCCGGTGCAAGAAGGCGCCGGCTACTTCCAGACCACGTCGCGGCGGGGCATCCGCTGGAGCACCGCGCGTGGCTATCTGCGCCCGGCGTTGCGCCGGACAAACCTCGAGATCGTCACCGAAGCGCTCGCGACCCGGGTGCTCTTCGAGGGGCGCAAGGCCGTCGGCGTCGAATTCCGTCGCGCCGGCGACACCTGCACGGTCCGGGCCCGGCGCGAGGTGGTCCTCTCCGGCGGCGCTATCAACTCGCCGCAGCTGCTGCAGCTTTCGGGCGTCGGCCCCGGCGCGCTGCTGTCGAAGCATGGCATACCGCTCGTCGCGGAACGGGCCGGCGTCGGCGAGGATCTGCAGGACCATCTGCAGGTCCGCATGATCCTCAAATGCACCAAGCCGATCACCATCAACGACGAGATCGGCTCGCTGATGCGCCGACTCGGGGTCGGCATGCGCTATGCCCTCTGGCGCAAGGGGCCGCTGACGGTCAGCGCCGGCTATGCCGGCGCCTTCTTCCGCAGCAACGACCGCGTCGCGACGCCGGACGTGCAGATCCACTTCATCACCTTCTCGACCGACGGCATGGGCGAGCGCCTGCACCCGTTCCCAGGATTCACCGCTTCGGTGTGCCAGCTCCGGCCCGAGAGCCGCGGGTTCGTGCGCATCAAGAGCCGCGACCCGGCTGCGGCGCCGGCGATCCAGCCGCGCTACCTCTCGACGGAGACCGATCGGCGCACGAATGTCGAAGGGATGAAGCGCCTGCGCGCGATCATGACCATGCCGGCGATGCGCCCTTATGTCCTGGCCGAGCATTGGCCCGGGCCCGGCGTGCAGTCCGACGAGGAAATCCTGCAGTATTGCCGCGAGGTCGGCTCGACCATCTATCATCCGAGCTCCTCGTGCCGCATGGGGATCGACCATCGTGCCGTGGTCGACCCCCGGCTGAAGGTCTATGGCGTCGACGGCCTGCGGGTCGTCGACGGCGCGATCATGCCGGGCGTCGTCTCGGGCAACACCAACGCCGCTATCGTCATGATCGGCGAGAAGGGGGCGGACATGATCCTCAAGGACGCGCGATGAGCCTGTTCGATCTCAGCGGGCGCGTGGCGCTCGTCACCGGCGGCAACGGCGGCATCGGTTTAGGCATGGCGAAGGGCATGGCGGCGGCCGGCGCCGCCGTCGCGATCGCCGGACGCGACGCGAAGAAGGCGGAGGCCGCGCTCGCGCAGCTCGGACCGAAGGCGACTTCGTGCCGGTCGAGATCGCAAAGCCCGAGTCGTGCCAGGCAATGGTGCGGGAGACGGTCGCGCGCTTCGGCAGGCTCGACGTGCTGGTCAACAACGCCGGCGTGAACGAACGCAAGCGCCCGGAGCTCTACGCTCCCGATGAGTGGCATCGGATCATCGAGACGAACCTCTCCGGCGCCTTCTTCGCGGCGCAGGCGGCCTTCCCGGAGATGAAGCAGGGCGGCGGCGGCAAGATCATCAACATCGGCTCGATGATGTCGATCTTCGGCGCCTCGTTCGTGGGCCCTTACGCCGCGAGCAAGGGCGGGCTCGTGCAGCTGACGAAGGCGCTCGCGACCGCGTGGGCCGGCGACGGCATCCAGGTCAATGCGATCCTGCCGGGCTGGATCGACACCGACCTGACCGCGGCCGCGAAAAAGCAGATCGAGGGGCTGAACGAGCGCGTCCTCGCCAGAACGCCTGCGGGGCGATGGGGGAATCCCGGCGATTTCGCCGGCATCGCGGTGTTCCTCGCCAGCGCCGCGTCCGATTTCGTCACCGGCGCCGCGATCCCGGTCGACGGCGGCTACGCGTCGCAAGGGTAACGGCCTACCCGCCGAGATACGCCTCCCGCACGCGCGGATCCTCGGCGAGCGCGGCACCCGTGCCGGCATGGCTGATCCGCCCGGTCTCGATCACGTAGCCGCGGTCGGCGATGGCGAGCGCCGCGGCCGCGTTCTGCTCGACGAGCAGGATCGTGACGCCTTCCTGCTTGAGCGCCACCACCGCATCGAGGATCTGCCGCACGAGGAGCGGCGCGAGACCCATCGACGGCTCGTCGAGGAGCAGCAGCTTCGGCTTCGCCATCAGGGCACGGCCGATGGCGAGCATCTGCTGCTGGCCGCCCGAGAGCCCGCCGGCGGGGTCGCGGCGCTTGTCGGCGAGGGCCGGGAACATCGCGTAGACGCGCTCGACGTCGCGCGCGATGTCCTGGTCGCGGCGCAGGAAGGCGCCGAGCCGCAGGTTGTCGGCGACGGTGAGCGGCGCGAACACCTGCCGGCCCTCCGGCACATGCGCCATGCCGAGGGCGACGCGCCGGTGCGGCGGCGCGGTCTCGATCCGCGCGCCGGCAAGCGCGATGCGGCCGGCTGTGACCGGTTGCACGCCGGAGATTGCCCGCAGCAGCGTCGTCTTGCCGGCGCCGTTCGAGCCGACGAGCGCGACGATCTCGCCGGTCCGGACGGAGAGGCTCACGCCCTTCACGGCCTCGATGCGACCGTAGGCGCTGCGCAGCTCCTCGACCTCAAGCATGGGCGCTGCCCCGCCCGGCCTGCGGCCCCAGATAGGCGCTGATCACCGCCGGGTTTTCACGCACCTCCTCCGGCGCGCCCTCGGCGAGCGGCCGCCCGCTCTCGAGCACGAGGACGCGGTCGGAGACCTTCATCACGAGCCGCATGTCGTGCTCGACGAGGACGACCGCGACGCCGCGATCCGCCACTGCGCGGATCAGCCGCTCGATCTCTTCGGTCTCGACCGCGTTGCAGCCGGCGGCCGGCTCGTCGAGGAGCAGCGCCTTTGGCTCCGAGGCGAGGGCGCGGGCGATCTCCAGGCGTCTCAGGGCTCCGTAGGGCAGGGCGCTCGCCGGCATGTCGCCGCGCTCGCCAAGGCGCACGAAGGCGAGGAGGTCCTGCGCGGCGGCGCGTGTTTCCCGGTTCTGGCGCCTGACCGAGGGCAGCCGAAGGAGGTCGGCCGTAAGCGAGCGGCGCTCGCGCAGGTGGCGCCCAACCATGACGTTCTCGCAGGTGGTCATGCGGGTGAAGAGCTGCAGGTTCTGGAAGGTGCGCGAGAGACCCTTGGCGGCGAGGATCTCGGGAGGGCGCCCGGTCACGTCCTCGCCGTCGAGCGTCACGCGTCCGCGCCTGGCGCGGTAGAGGCCCGAGACGACATTGAAGAGGGTGGTCTTCCCGGCGCCGTTCGGGCCGATGATCGACAGCACCTCGCCGGCCGCCGCGGAAAAGCTCACGCCGTCGACCGCGACGACGCCGCCGAAGGCGATGCCGATGTCGCCTGCCGCGATGACGCTCATCCGGCGGTCCGCGCCGGGAGGAGCCCGAGAGCAGCCGTCCGCAGGCTCGGCACGATGCCCTCACGCAGGAAGATCATGAAAACCATGATCAGGAGGCCGAGGAGGAGGTGCTCGTATTCCTGGAACACGGTGAGGAGCTGCGGCAGGGTCACGAGCACCGCCGCGCCGACGATCGCGCCGAGGACGCTGCCGAGGCCGCCGATGACGACCATGGTGACGAGCTCGACCGAGTGCAGGAAGCCCGCCTGGTCGGGGGTTATGAAGCCGTTCATCAGCGCCAGCAGCGAGCCCGCGACCGAGGCATAGACGGCAGCGACGACGAAGGCGGTGAGCTTGTAGCGTGCGACGTCGATGCCGGTGACCCGGGCCGCGACCTCGCTGTCGTGCAGCGCCCGCAGCGCGCGCCCGGTCGGAGTGTCGAGTAGGTTGAGAGCGAGCCAGGTCCCGAACATGAGAGCGCCGCCGCTGACCCAGTACCAGGTCTCGGCCCCGGCGACGAGCCAGCCGAAGAGCGCGAGACGCGCGACCCGCATCCCGTCGGGGCCTCCGGTCCAGCGGCTTTCGTTCGTGAGCACGATCTGGACCAGGACGCCGAGCCCGAGCGTCGCGATGGCGAGGTAATGGCCGCGCAGGCGCAGCACCGGCTTGCCGACGAGGAAGGCGAGCACGCCGGCGAGCCCGGCGCCGAGAATGAGCGCCGCCCAGGGTGGGAGGCTCAGATGCGTCGGCGCCAACGCGACCGCGTAGGCGCCGATGCCGAAGAAGCCGGCATGGCCGAGGCTCACCTGGCCGGCGAGCCCCATAAGGATGTTGAGCCCGATCGCGGCGAGCGCCGAGATCCAGACGAGGGCGGCGACGCGGAAATAGAAGCCGGACGGAAACACGAGCGGGAGCAACGCGATCACGAGGGCGAGGCCGGCAAGGGTCGCGGCACGTCGAGAGAGAATGGGCATCCTCACACCCGCTCGACGGCGCGGCGCCCGACGAGGCCGCTCGGCATGAGGAAGAGCACGACAAGGATGGTGAGGAACGCGACCGCGTCCTTGTAGGCCGAGCTCAGATAACCGGCGCTGAAGCTCTCGAAGAGGCCGAGCAGCAGCCCGCCGAGGATCGCCCCGAACGGGCTGCCCATTCCGCCGAGCATCGCCGCGGCGAAACCCTTCAGCGCGAGGAGCGTGCCGACGTCGTAGCTCGTCAGCGTGATCGGGGTTATGAAAATGCCGGCGAGTGCGCCGATCGCGGCCGAGGCGCCGAAGGCGAGCATCATGATGATGCGCGTGTTGATCCCCACGAGCTGCGCCGCGAGCCGGTTCGCGGCGGTCGCGAGCACGGCCTTGCCGAGCACGGTGCGCTCGAGGAACAGATAAAGCGCGAGGAACGTCGCGACGCCGCCGGCGAGCACCCACAGGCTTTGCGGCAGGATCGCGGCGCCCATCATGATGATCGGTGCATCCCCGGAGAAGGCGCGGATGCCGTGCGCCTGCTTGTCGAACAGCACCTGCGCCAGGCCGCGCAGGAAGATCGAGGCGCCGATGGTGATGATGATGAGCGTCACTGCGGAGGCGCCGCGGGCGGGCTCGATCGCGAGCGCGTTGAGGAGGAGGCCGACGGCAACCGCGGCGGCGATCGCGAGCAGCGCCCCGAGCGGCAGCGGCACGCCGGCGGCGACGGCGAACACCGTCGCCATGCCGCCGATCATGACGAACTCCCCTTGCGCGAAGTTCACCACGTCGGACGCGTTGTAGATCAGCGTGAAGCCGAGGGCGACCATGGCGTAGACGGCGCCGACGGTCAGCCCCGAGAACAGGAACTGCAGGAACTCGGACATCGCTCACTCGTCATCCCGGACGCGCGAACGCGCGATCCGGGACCTTGATGGCGTTTCCTGTCCCACGGGGTTCCCGGGTCTCGCTTCGCTCGCCCGGGATGACGTTGTACGTCAGCTTCCCGCCTGCACCTGCACCCAATCGCCGTTCTTGATCTCGAGCATCTTGAACGCCGAGAGGTCGAGGCCGAGATGGTCGGTCGGCGACATGTTGACGATGCCGGCGGTGGCGATGAAGCCCTTGGTCTTCTCGATCTCGGCGTTGATCTTGACCGGATCGGCGCTGTTTGCGCGCTTCATCGCCTCGACCAGGATGAAGAAGCCATCATAGGCGTGGCCGCCGAAGGTCGAGACCGGCTGGCCCGTCGCCTTCTCGTAGGCCTGCTTGTAGGCGACGACGACGGGCTTTTGCGGGTCGCCGTCGGGCAGCTTCTCGGCGAGGAGCAGGGCGGCGGCCGGCAGCCGGACGCCGTTCGCCGCCTCGCCCGAGAGCTCGATGTAGCTCTTCGAGGCGACGCCGTGGTTCTGGTAGAAGGGGATCGTCAGCCCGATCTGGCGCACGTTGCGGGTCACGACGGCGCCGTGCTGGCCGAAGCCGGTGTGGACGAGCGCCTGGATGCCGGGCGTGTTCTTGATCTTGGTGAGCTGGGGCGTCACGTCGGCGTCGCGCGGGCCGTGGGTCTCGTCGGCGACGAACTCGACGCCGCCTTCCTTCGCCACCTTCAGGCACTGCTCGCGCATCGATTTGCCGAAGCCGTCGGTTGACGAGATGATCCCGATCTTGACGATGTTGCGGGCCTTCATGTCCTCGAAGATCTTCTGGCAGGCCATCTTGTCGGTGTGCGGCGTCTTGTAGACGAACTTGCGCACCGGCTCGACGATCTCGATCGCGCCGCCGAGCGAGATGAAGGGGATCTTCGCCTCCTCGAACACCGGGATCATGGCGAGCGAGGTGCCCGTGATCGAGCCGCCGACCATGGCGATCACCTTGTCGTCCTCGACGAGGCGCGTCGCGAAGGTGCGGGCCTTGTTGGCGTCGGCGCCGTCGTCATAGACGACGAGCTCGAGCTTCTTGCCGTTGATGCCGCCCTCGGCGTTCACCTTCTCGACATACATCTTGATTGTCTTCTCCTCGGGCTCGCCGAGGAAGGCCGCCGGGCCGGTGACCGAAAGCACGGAGCCGATCTTGAGGGTATTCTGCGCGCCCGCCGGTTGAGCGGCCGCAAGGCTCAAGAGCGCCGCGCCGGCACACGCTGTCCAAAGCTGCTTCATTCGGTTCCTCCCTGGTTTACGGCCAGTTTGAGCCTGGAACCGCCTGGGCGGCAAGGGTCGGCAGGGCGCGCCGCCCGATTGACGGGCAGACCGCACCATCGCTAGGTCACTGCGCGTCAGAGGGCGAGCTGGGCCGGGGAGGATAGCGTGGACGAGGATCCGATTCTGGTCGAGCGCCGCGAGGGCTGGCGGGTCCTGACCCTGAATCGCCCCGATCGGCTCAATTCCTTCAACGAGGCGATGCACGAGCGGCTCATGGCGGCGCTGCTCGAGGCCGAAGCCGACGAGGGCTGCAGGGCGCTGCTCCTGACTGGGGCAGGGCGGGGCTTCTGCGCCGGCCAGGACCTTTCGAACCGGGTGTTCGAGCCGGGCGTCACGCCCGACCTGACCAAGACGATCGAGCGCTGGTACAATCCGCTGGTGCGCAAGCTGCGGTCGTTCCCGATGCCGATCGTCTGCGCCGTCAACGGCGTCGCGGCGGGCGCCGGCGCGAACATTGCGCTTGCCTGCGACATCGTGCTCGCCGCCCGCTCGGCGAAGTTCATCCAGGCCTTCGCCAAGATCGGGTTGTTGCCGGATTCCGGCGGGACGTGGTTCCTGCCACGGCTCGTCGGCTTGGCTCGGGCGCGCGGGCTCGCGCTGCTTGCGGAACCGCTGCCGGCCGAGAAGGCTGAGGCCTGGGGGCTGATCTGGAAAGCTGTCGACGACGAGAGCCTGATGATCGAAGCCGAGAAGCTCGCCGCCCATCTCGCGACCCAGCCGACGATCGGCCTCGCCTTGACGAAGCAAGCCCTCGATGCCTCTTGGGGCAACACCCTCGACCGGCAGCTCGATCTCGAGCGCGATCTCCAGGGCGAGGCCGGGCGCACGCCGGATTACGCCGAGGGCGTCTCCGCCTTCTTCGCCAAGCGGGCGCCGTCGTTCACGGGTCGGCGCTGATGGACGCCAGCGCGCCGGCGCCGCCGGAGCCGCAGGCGCTCGCCGAGGCCTGCGCCCGGGCCATTTGGGCGGAGGACCAGGCGAGCCAGAGCCTCGGCATGAGGATCGAACGCATCGCGCCGGGCGAGGCGGTGCTGACCATGACCGTCGGCGAGCGCATGGTGAACGGGCACGGGATCTGCCACGGCGGCTTCATCTTCACGCTCGCCGATTCCGCCTTCGCCTTCGCCTGCAACACCTACGATCGGCGCACTGTCGCGCAGCACTGCGCCGTCACCTTCATCGCGCCGTCGCGCCTTGGCGATGTGCTCAGCGCCCATGCGCTCGAGGTCTCCCGCGCCGGGCGTTCCGGCATCTACGACGTCACGGTGACGGGCGACGGCGGCGCGGTCGTGGCCGAGTTCCGCGGGCACTCGCGCACGATCAAGGGCTCTCTGCTCGGCCATGAGGGGAGGCCTTGATGATGCTGCACCTCGGGCCGCGCCGGGAGGAGCTAGAGCCGATCGAGCTCGCATCGCGGGACGAGATCGCAGCGCTGCAGCGCGAGCGGCTCGAATGGTCGCTGCGCCACGCCTACGAGAACGTGCCGCACTACCGGAGGAAGTTCGAGGCGGCCGGAGTCCGCCCCGAGGATTTCAAGGAACTGGCGGACCTTCGGAAATTCCCATTCACCACGAAGCAGGATCTGCGCGAGAACTACCCGTTCGGCATGTTCGCGGTGCCGCGCGAGAAGGTCGTGCGCGTCCACGCCTCCTCCGGCACCACCGGCAAGCCGACGGTCGTCGGCTACACGGCGCGCGATATCGACGTGTGGGCGGACCTGATGGCGCGCTCGATTCGTGCCTCGGGCGGCCGTGCCGGCATGAAGGTGCATGTCGCCTACGGCTACGGCCTCTTCACCGGCGGCCTCGGCGCCCATTACGGCGCCGAGCGGCTTGGCTGCACCACGATCCCGGTCTCAGGGGGGATGACCGAGCGACAGGTCCAGCTGATCCAGGATTTCGAGCCCGACATCATCATGGTGACGCCGTCCTACATGCTCGCCATTCTCGACGAGTTCCGGGCAAAGGGCCTCGACCCGCGCCAGACCTCGCTTAAGGTCGGCATCTTCGGGGCGGAGCCGTGGACGAACGCAATGCGGGCGGAGATTGAGGCGGCGTTCGACATGCACGCGGTCGACATCTACGGCCTCTCGGAAGTGATGGGGCCGGGCGTCGCCAACGAATGCGTCGAGGTCAAGGACGGGCTCCACGTCTGGGAGGATCATTTCTACCCTGAGATCGTCGAGCTGGAGACCGGCGCCGTGCTGCCCGACGGCGAGCAGGGCGAGCTCGTGTTCACCTCCCTGTCGAAGGAAGCGATGCCGGTGATTCGCTATCGCACGCGGGATCTGACGCGGCTCCTGCCCGGCACCGCACGCTCGATGCGTCGGATGGAGAAGATCACCGGCCGCGCCGACGACATGCTCATCATCCGCGGGGTCAACGTGTTTCCGACGCAGATCGAGGAGCAGATCCTGCGCTGCCCCGGCCTTGCGGCGCATTACCAGATCGAGGTGACGCGTGAAGGCCGGCTCGACGCCATGCGGGTGCTGGTCGAGGCCCGGGAGGATTTCACCGACGCCCGCTCCCGCGAGGCGCAGCGCGAGCTCTTGTGCCGCCACGTCAAGGAGCTCATCGGCGTGACGGCGGCGGTGAGCGTGGTCGAGCCCGGCGCTGTCGAGCGCTCGCCCGGCAAGGCAAAGCGCGTCATCGACCGGCGGCCGAAGGACTAGCGCCAATCCGCGGGCAGTCCGGCCTGAGGAGGGCGGTCTCGCCTTAGCACCTCCGTTATCTCGGGCGTGCGGCCGAGGTCCCGTGGCCGCGCCATTCGCGCCAGGTGAGCTGCCGCGCATCGCAATCCTCGTTCTGCAAGTCCAGGTTGTTGCGCGGGTCAACTTTGCCGCGCTCCATCGGGGCTGAGAAGAACCCCGGGCCAAGGCCGAACGCGATGCGCCTCGGTCCCATGTAAGGACCGCCGCGTTCGCGAGCATCGAGTTCCACGCAGACGAGCCAAACCGCCACCCCCCAGGTCACCAGCACAGGGACCGGCTCGGCTATGGCGAGAAACCGCACCCCATCCGGCTCTACATAGTAACGTTTTGTCCAAGCCACGATCTTCTGTCGATAGTCTGGAGGGATTTTGAACTGCGGGGCTTCGACCGCAAAGTTCGGAGTCCGATCATAGTTGCAGCCGGCGAGGACGAGCGTCGCAAGCCCAAGGCAGAAAGCTCCATACCGCACGTTCGCCCCGATGCTCCGAGCCGGCCTGACGGGAAAGTACGGTTCGGCACCTCGTTGTCAATGAGAGCTGGCGCTTGGTGAGGGTGCTCAATGGAAAAGGAAGGTGCCCAGCCCGCGTTGACCGGTCCAGACTGACGTGGCAATTCGACGTGCGAGCAACGGGCCGCAGCCGCTGGCAGTACGACCCTGTAGATCCCGCATCCCGAAATGGCCACAAGCCAACGTGAGCAACGTGCGCCAGCTCGTTGGCTGCTCGCCCACGCCTGCAACGCTCGCGTCTCTTCTAAAGCCGGATCGGTGCCCGCCCGTTTTCTTTAGAACCTGCTCGGGCCGGGATCAGCTTCATGCGGCGTCGAAATGCCTGATCGCGAACTTTCGGCGCGGAAGCTCCCGTCACTCATAGTGGTCAAGTTTTGCGAGTTCGCCGCCTAGCTCCTTGAGGGCGCGGCGTGCCGCTCGAGGACGCTCTCACGATCGTTCCATCCATGCGGTCGCTTCCCGCTCAAAGACGGCACTGCGCCGCCCGGTTTTTTCGGCGCGCAAGATCATGCCCATGAGACGCGTCGCTGGTAGAATGAGCCCCGCGCCGGAATTACCGCCGGCGGGAAATGTGCGGCGCGAATAGTTCGTTTTGCCAAAATGAAAGCTCGCTGGGCCGCGAAGGGCGTTTGGGTCGATCTCTTCCATGCGCTGGTGCGCGGGCGGGCCGCCCCGCGCAGGGCTGATCGACAACTCCGCCGTGAAGGCGCGCCGCTCGGCGTCAGGCGGGAAAGGGGGAGCGCGATCAGCCCGTCGGCCGCTCGCGGAGGACGCTCGACCAAGATCCAACCACCTCTGCCGCCCCATCGCCTGGACGCGGCGCTATGCGACGCCGGCTGGACCGTTCCGGGGCACCCTGCTCCTGAGCAATTCATGTTCCGGGGGGCGCGCGCCAGATCATGCCGTGATCGAAGCAGTGCCGGCCGACGCTATCCGCGCAGCGTCAAGAGCGCGGATCGCAAATTTCCGACGCGAGAGCGCGCGGTGTTCGTAACGAGCGAGCCGAGCGAGATCCTCAGCGAGCGAAAGCACCACTGTGATCTGGCGCTGCTCATGACGGCTGCATCCCTCCAAGGCAGCCGCATGAGCGCCGGCCCTAAATGGCTACGCGTGGGCCGATAGCGCCGCTGCCAGCGCCAGACCGCCGGCCGGCTGATGCGCACGCGGCGGGCGAACTCCAGAACTGTCAGCGTCTGCCCCTTGCTCTACCGCTCCCGGAACCTCGTCGAGCGCTTCTTCAACAAGCT
>DAINQO010000046.1:2243-18201 GCA_036742625.1 Microvirga sp. | reverse complement strand
AAACGGGCGGGCTGGCGCGGCCCTTTCCCGCGGCTTCCTTTCGGGCTACCTCCGCCGCGACCGAAACGCCGGAGCAGTTCATGAACCAGATCGATCTCAACGGCCATGTCGCGATCGTCACCGGCGGCGCCCAGGGCATCGGCCAGGCGATCGTCGAGCGCTTCGCCGCGTCCGGCGCCACGGTCGAGATCTGGGACCTCGACGGCGACCTCGCCCAGGAGACCGCGACCGAGATCGGCGACACCGTTTACGCCCGCGGCGTCGACGTGACCGACGCCGCGGCGGTGATGCAGGCCGCGAAGGACGCCGAAGCGGCGCACGGACCGATCGACATCCTGGTGACGAGCGCCGGCATCGCCGGCCCGACCGTGAAGACCTGGGAGTACCCGCTCGAGCAGTGGGAGCGGGTCATGAAGATCAACGTCGACGGCACCTTCTATTGCTGCCGCGCGGTGGTTCCGTCGATGATCGCGCAAGGCTATGGCCGCATCGTCACCATCGCCTCGATCGCCGGCAAGGAAGGCAACCCCAACGCCTCGCCCTACTCGGCCTCGAAGGCGGCCGTGATCGCGCTGACGAAATCGCTCGGCAAGGAGCTCGCGGGCCACGACATCGCCGTCAACACCGTCACGCCGGCGGCGGCCCGGACCCGCATCTTCGAGCAGATCTCGCAGGAGCACATCGACTTCATGCTGTCGAAGATCCCGCGCGGGCGCTTCCTCGAGACCCGCGAGGTCGCCGCCATGGTGGCCTGGCTGTGCTCGGCCGAGAACTCCTTCACGACCGGCGCCGTGTTCGACCTCTCCGGAGGGCGGGCGACGTACTGATCCGTCGCCGATGACCTCGCATCCTGGCGGGACCTCCCCCGGTGCCCGCGCCATGGCGCTCGTCGACGCTCTCGCCCGGCACACGGACGAGCCGGGCCGGCTCACGCGCCTCTATCTGTCGCCGGCCCACCGCGCGACCGCCGAGGCGACGCTTAGGATGATGCGCGAGGCCGGGCTTAAGGCCCGCATCGATGCGGTCGGCAACGTCATCGGCCGCCGCGAAGGGCGGGAGCGCGGCGCACCGGCGCTGATCATCGGCTCGCATCTCGACAGCGTCGTCGACGCCGGGCGCTTCGACGGCCCCCTCGGCGTCGTCGCCGGCATCGTCGCGGCCGAGGCGCTCGCCCGCCAAGGCCCCCTGCCCTTCGCGATCGAAGTCGCGGCGTTCGGCGACGAGGAGAATGTCCGCTTCCCGACGAACCTCTCGACTTCCCACGCGCTTGCCGGCCGCTACTGCCCCGAATGGCTTGACGCCCGCGACGGCGACGGCGTTGCCCTGCGCGATGCGCTCTTAGCCTTCGGCGGCGACCCGGACGCCGTCGCGACGGCGGCGCGCCGGCGCGAGGACGTCGTCGGCTATCTCGAGGTTCACATCGAGCAAGGCCCGCTGCTCGAATCGAAGGACCTCGCCGTCGGGATCGTCTCGGCGATCGCCGGCATCACCCGCGCCCGCGCGCTCGTGACCGGCGAGGCCGGCCATGCCGGCACCGTGCCGATGGCGATGCGCCGCGACGCGCTCGCGGCAACGGCCGAGATGATCGCCGCGGTCGAGGGCATCGGCTCCCGGCGTGCCGATACCGTCGCGACCGTCGGCGCGGCGAAGGTCGCGCCGGGCGCCGTCAACGTGATCGCCGGCGAGGTCGCGTTCACGATCGACGCCCGCGCGCCGGAGGACGCTGTTCGCGGGCGCATGGTCGCGGAGATCGAAAGCGAGCTGCGCGCCATCGCCGAACGGCGCCGCGTCGCCTTCGCGATCGACCCCTTCATGGACTCGCCCGCGACCGTCATGGACCCGGGGCTCGCCGCGATCCTCGAGGGAGCCGCCAAGGCGCTCGGCGTTCCGGCGATGCGGCTCGCCTCCGGCGCCGGCCACGACGCCGTCGCGATGGCGACGCTCTGTCCCGCCGCCATGCTGTTCGTGCGCTGCAAGGGCGGGATCAGCCACAACCCGGCCGAATCGATCGCCGAGGCCGACGCCGATGTCGCGGTGCGGGTGCTGATCGAAGCCGTGCGGCGGCTCGCGGCTCAGCCGAGCTGGAACAGGTAGAAGCCGCCGAATCCGACCACGGTCAGCGCGACGCCGAGGAGCTTCGCGAAAAGCAGCGCCTGCCGGAGCGCCGCGCGCTCGCTGCGGCGCACGGCGCCGGCGGCCCGCCCGGTGCCGTCGTTCTCTCCGGCGCGCCAGGGGTGATCCGGCGGGTAGATCACGCCGCCGGCCGGATGCTCGTGCGACAGCTCGAGATGGACGCAGACGAAGAGCGTCGCAACGCCGATGATGGCAACCCCGAGGAAGCCGACGAGCGCGTAGGCGATCGTGACGGCGAGCGCCGCCAGCGACGCCGTCACCAGCGCGAAGGCGTATTCGGAGCGCAGGACGGCAAGGATCTCCCGGAGCATCGCGGCTCCTCCGCCGGCTACTCGAGCGCGCCGACCGCCGCTTCGACGGCTTCGACGACGGCGCCCGAGCGCACGAGCTCGAGCGCCTGGCGCATCTCGGTCGCGTACCAGCGGTCGCCTTCGAGCGCCGGCGGGATCGCGGCGCGGATCGCGTCGAGCGCCGCCCGCGTCCCCTTGCCGACCGGGAAATCGCCGGCGATCGGCTCGACGAGGGTGAGCGCCTGCGCGGCCATCAGGAGCTCGCCGGCGACGATCTGCTCGGCGTTCTCGACGATGACGCGCGCCTTGCGCCCGCACCAGGTCGAGTTCGAGACGTGATCCTCGGCGTTGCCCTTGCCCGGGATCGAGTCGACCGAGCCCGGCGTCGCGAGGCTGCGGTTCTCCATCACGAGCGCCGACATCGAGCACTGGACGGTGGCGTAGCCGGTGTTGAGGCCGCGCTTCCCGGCAAGCAGGTTGCGCGGCAGCCCGTAGCTCATCGCCGGGTCGATGAGGCGCGCGAGGCGCCGCTCCGCGATCGCGCCGAGGTCGGCGACCGCGATGCCGAGGAAGTCGAGCGCCTGCGCCATGTACTGGCCGTGGAAATGGCCGCCCGAGATCGAGACGTAGCCGCCGGCGCCGTCGGCGAAGATGAGGGGGTTGTCGGTCGCGGCGTTGATCTCGGTCGCGAGGATGCGCTCGGCGTACGCGATCGCCTCGACCGCCGGCCCGTGCACCTGCGGGGCGCAGCGCAGGCTGTAGACGTCCTGCACCCGCGGCGGCGCCGGCTGCCCCGGCGCGCGGCTTTCCTCCGGGAAGACGATATCCCGCGCGGCCTGGCTGCAGCGCTTCGTGCCGTCGAGGACGCGCAGGGCATTGCGGGCGACGCGTCCCTGGCCGACATGCGGGCGCGCCTTGTGCAGGCGCGGATCGAAGGCATCGCGCTCGCCGCGCATCGCCTCGAGCGACAGGCAGAGCGCGATATCGGCCTGCTTCAGGAGCCGGCGCGCGTCATTGACGGCGAGCACCCCGAGCGCAAGCGACGCCGTCGAGCCGTTGATGAGGGCCGAAGCGTCCTTCGCGCCCATCGCGAAGTCGGGCGTAAAGCCCGCCTTCCGGATCGCCTCGCGGGCCGGCAGGCGCTTGCCCCTGTAGACGATCTCGGCCTCCTCGAAGCCGCAGACGGCGCCGGCCATGTGGGCGAGCGGCGCGAGGTCGCCGGAGGCGCCGACCGAGCCCTTCTGCGGGATGACCGGGTGCAGGCCGGCGTTGAGGAAGGCGACGAGGCGTTCGACGAGCGCGAGCTGGGGGCCCGAATAGTTCGAGGCAAAGGCGTTGGCGCGCAGCAGCATCATCGCCCGCGTGGTGTCCTCGGCGAAGGGCTCGCCGACGCCGGCCGCGTGCGCCAGCACGGTCTTGCGCTGGTATTCGGCCATGTCGCCGACGAGGATGCGCTGGTCCTTGAACAGGCCGACGCCGGTGTTGAAGGCGTACATCAGCGGCGCGTCGTCGTGCATCCAATGCCGATCGATATAGGCCCGCGTTGCCGCCATCTTGTCGCGCGCCGCGGGATGCAGCGCCGCCTTCGCGAAGCGGCCGCCCGGGCCCGGCCGGGCGACGCGCACGACGTCGCGGATCTTGAGCTTTGCCCCGTCGATCTTCACCGTCATGAAGTGGCCCGCCGTCGCCGTCGGCTCCGGAATAGCGGGGCCGGCCGGGGCGCGCAAACCCGCCTCTCCTCGAGGGTGAGCGGAAGAAAGAGGCTTGCCATCCCCTCGCCTCTCGCGGTTAGCTCCAGCTACGGCAGCGTCGGGCTGCTCAAGCACGGGGAACCGCGATGAAACTGTTCAGGCCATTGGCACTTGCCCTTCTCGGCGCGGCGCTCGCCACCGGCGCCTCGGCGCAGAAGAAATGGGAGACGGTCAAGATCGCGACCGAGGGCGCCTACGCGCCGTGGAACTTCTCGACGCCGCAGGGCAAGCTCGACGGCTTCGAGCCCGAGCTCGCGATGGAGCTCTGCCGGCGCATGAACGTCAAATGCGAGGTCGTCGCCCAGGATTGGGACGGCATCATCCCGGCCCTCCAGGCCGGCAAGTACGACGCCATCATGGCCGGCATGAACATCACGCCGAAGCGCGAGGAGGTGATCCAGTTCTCGCGCACCTACGCGGCCGGCCCGCACGGCTGGGGCGCGATGAAGGATTCGCCGCTGGCGAAGCTCGAGGGCGAAGGCCAGATCCTGCACCTCGAGAAGGATGCCGAGGCGGCGAAGAAGATGATCGAAGCCTGGAAGCCGGTGCTGAAGGGCAAGACCATCGGCGTCCAGGGCTCGACCACGAACTCGGCCTTCCTCGAGAAATACCTCAAGGGCACGATCGAGATCCGTGAGTACAAGACCACCGAGCAGCACGACCTCGACCTCGCGGCCGGCCGCATCGACGGCATCTTCGCGGCCCATTCCTCGATCGCCGCGACGATGGACAAGCCCGAGTTCAAGGACATGAAGATCGTCGGCGCCGGCATGGGCGGCGAGGTCCTCGGCGTCGGCGTCGCGGTCGGCATGCGCAAGGCCGATGCCGAGCTGAAGAAGCTGTTCGACGACGCCATCAACGGCGCGATCAAGGACGGCACGATCGAGAAGCTCACCGCGAAGTGGTTCAAGATCAAGATGATCCCGCAGGCTTAAGCCTGCGCTCCCCACGTGGTCATCCCAGAAGCCGCGGCACGCGGCTATCCGGGATCCACAGCGCTGGCGCGTGGGGGTGGATCCCGGCTCTCCGCTTCGCTCCGGCCGGGATGACCGTTGCCTGGTAACTGAGATGGAGTGCCGATCGAGCCCATGTCCTATTTCGAGCTGATGGGCTTCGGGCCGAAGGGCTGGGGCTGGCCGATGCTGATGGCGGCGGGCATGACCGTCGCCGTCGCGAGCTGCGGCTTCCTCGTCGGCGCGGTCCTCGGCTCCCTCATCGCCTGGGCGAAGCTGTCGCGGAGCCTCATCCTGCGCAGCCTCGGCGACGGCTACACCACCGTGCTGCGCGGCATCCCGGACCTTCTCGTCATCTACCTGTTCTACTTCGGCGGCAGCGCGGTGCTGAGCCACGTCGGGCAGTGGTTCGGCGGCTCGGGCGGGTTCGTCAGCGTGCCCGCCTTCGCGGTCGGGGCGCTCGCGATCGGCGTCATCTCGGCGGCCTATCAGGCCGAGGTGTTCCGCGGCGCCTACACGGCGCTCGCCCGCGGCGAGATCGAGGCCGCGAAATCGGTCGGCATGCATACGATGCTGCTGTTCCGCCGCATCATCGCGCCGCAGGTGCTGCGCTACGCGATCCCGGGCCTCGGCAACGTCTGGCAGCTGGCGCTGAAGGAATCGGCGCTGATCTCGGTCACCGGCCTCGTCGAGCTGCTGCGCCAGTCGCAGATCGGCTCCGGCTCGACCTACAAGCCGTTCTCGTTCTACTTCACGGCTGGGATGCTCTACCTCGTCATCACCACGGTCTCGACCTGGGGGTTCCAGCGCGCCGAGGACTACTCGATGCGCGGCCTGAGGAGAGCCTGATGGACCTCGCCTTCATGGCCGAGATCTTCGTCAAGCTCCTCGAAGGCGTGCCGCTGACCTTGAAGCTCGCCTTCAGCTCGGTCGCGCTCGGCGCCCTCGTGGCGCTCGTCCTCGCCATGATGCGCATGTCCGGCGTCGCGGCGCTCGACTGGTTCGCGCGCGGCTACGTCTTCGTGTTCCGCGGCACGCCGCTCCTCGTCCAGGTGTTCCTGATCTATTACGGGCTCGGCCAGTTCCGCCCCGAGCTGCAGCAGCTCGGCGTCTGGTGGTTCTTCCGCGAGCCCTATTGGTGCGCGCTCACCGCGCTGACGCTCAACACCGCGGCTTACGCGAGCGAGATCATCCGCGGCGGCCTGCAGGCGGTGCCGCATGCCCAGATCGAGGCGGCCCGCGCCTGCGGCATGTCGCGCTTGCTCTTATTCCGACGCATCGTCTTCCCGATCGCGGTCAGACAGGCGCTCCCCGGCTACGGCAGCGAGCTCATCTTGATGGTCAAGGCGACCTCGCTCGCCTCGATCATCACCATGATGGAGGTCACCGGCATCGCCCATAAGCTGATCTCGCACACCTTCCGGGCGGTCGAGATCTTCATCTGCGCCGGCGCCATCTACCTCATCCTCAACTTCCTCGTGACACGCGCCATCCAGGGCCTCGAATGGTGGCTGTCGCCGCATCTGCGCCAGCCGCCCGAGGTCCTGCCGCGGGCGGAAGCGGCGCACGTATGACGGCGCCCTCCCCCGCTCCGGCCGCGGTCGCGATCCGCGACCTTCGCAAGCGCTTCGGCCCGCTCGAGGTGCTGAAAGGCGTGTCGATGAGCGCCGCCGACGGCGAGGTGATCTCGATCCTCGGCGCCTCCGGGTCCGGCAAGTCCACGATGCTGCGCTGCATCAACATGCTCGAGGTGCCGGACGGCGGCGAGGTCGCGATCGGCGGCGAGACGATCGCGCTCGAGAAGGACCGCCGCGGCCGCATGCGTCCGGCGGACGGCGGCCAGGTCGACCGCATCCGCATGAAGGTCGCGATGGTGTTCCAGAGCTTCAATCTCTGGTCCCACATGACGGTGCTGGAGAACGTCGTCGAGGCGCCGGTGCATGTGCAGAAGCGGCCGCGGGCCGAGGCCGTCGCCGAGGCCGAGGCGCTCCTCGCCAAGGTCGGCATCGCCGAGAAGCGCAACCACTACCCGGCCCATCTCTCCGGCGGCCAGCAGCAGCGCGCCGCGATCGCCCGCGCGCTCGCCATGCGCCCGCAGGTGCTGCTCTTCGACGAGCCGACCTCGGCGCTCGACCCCGAGCTCGTCGGCGAGGTGCTGCGCGTCATGCGCGCGCTCGCCGAGGAAGGCCGCACCATGCTGGTCGTCACCCACGAGATGAGCTTCGCCCGCGACGTGTCGAGCCGCGTCGTGTTCCTGCATCAGGGCGTCGTCGAGGAGGAAGGTCCGCCGGCTCAGGTGTTCGGCGCGCCGAGATCCGAGCGCTTCCGGCAGTTCATCTCGAGCGGGCGCTAATCACCTCTCCCCGCGTGCGGGGAGAGGCCGACTCGGCGAAGCCGAGCGGGTGAGGGGCCGGGTGAGCGCGGAGCGTGGCCCCAGGCCCCTCACCCTCGCTCCGCCTTCGGCTTCGCTCGCTTTGCGCCCTCCGGCGCAAAGCCCTCTCCCCGCAAGCGGGGAGAGGTGAATTCATCCACCCGCACCGCCGTGCCATCGATCACCTTGGGCGTAAGCCGCCCGGTCTTCTCCAGGTGATCGAGGACGATGCGGACGTTGCGCTTGTTCGACTTGAAGCCGAGGTCGAAGAAATCGCCGACGAACGGCACCGCGCCGACCACGGTGTCGACCGCGACGTTGCCGATCATGCGGGCGAGCTTCCAGGACGGCAAGCCGAGCTGCTTCGCCTCCCAGACGATGTAGCTCGACAGCGCCGCCGAGATCGCGTCGCCGATCACCGGGATGAGGCCGAGCAGCGGGTCGATGCCGATGGTGCGGTTCGTGCCCGGGATCGTGATCGCGCTGTCCAGCACGTGCGCCAGGAGCGAGATCCGCGAAACGGAATCGGAGACGTTCGGGCCGCTCTCCTTCAGCGCCTCGAAGATCGGTTGCATGCGGGTCGTGGTCGTCATCGTGCTCCTCGCCGGGCGGCGCGCGCCTCAATCCGAAACGCGGGCGCGATATGGGCGTTCCGGGAGCGGTTGCAAGGAGCCTACTCGATCCGCACCACGATGCTGTCGGTCGCCCCTTTGGCGTCCATCACCGAGACGCGCGCGAAGCCGGCGCCGTCGGGGCTCCAGGTCGATTGCCGGCGCAGCATCGGCGCGGTCACCGGCGCGCCGTTGACGAGCCAGGTCAGGGGCGGCACGCCGCCGGCCGCCTTCAAGGCGAGCGGCGCCGCCTCGCCGGCGCGGGAAAAGCCGAGCTCGACCCGCGAGCCGTCGAGGGGATAGGCGATCTTGAGCGGCGCGCTCGTCGTCGAGGCGACGGTCTTCGGCACGTCCTTGCGCAGGTGCCGCAACGGCGGCGGCAGCGCCGCGGTCGAGGCGACGAGCGCATGCGAGGGCATCGGCACCGGGGCCGGCTCGCGGCCGAGCCGGGCATAAGCGTCGAACAGCATCGGCGCGGCGGCGAGGCGCCCGACGAGGCCCGGCACCGCGGCGCCGTCCGGCCGTCCGACCCAGATCCCGATCGTCGTGTCGCGGTCGAAGCCGACCGCCCACGCGTCGCGGAAGCCGTAGGAGGTGCCGGTCTTGAAGGCGATGCGGCCGGCGAGCGCGTTCTCGGGCGGCGGCGTCCCTTTCAGGATGTCGGCGACGTACCAGGCCGCGACCGGGTCGGTGACGCGCCGGTCCGATACCGGCGCCGCGCCGTCGAGGCGGCGCACCAGCGCCGGCGCATCGCCGCCCCGCGCGAGGCCGGCATAGAGGCGCGTCAGGTCGGCAAGCGTGATGCCGAGCCCCCCGAGCCCGACCGCGAGCCCGGCCGGCGCCTCCTTCGGCAGCGCGATCGTGGCTCCGCCCTGCCGCAGCCGGGCAATGAAGCGCGCCGGCCCGACCTCGGCGAGGAGCTCGACCGCCGGCACGTTGAGCGACAACTGCAGCGCCCGGCGCGCCGTGACGGTGCCCTGGTAGGAGAGATCGAAATTCTCCGGCGCATAGGCGCCGAAGCGCGACGGCCGGTCGTCGACGAGGGTCTCCGGGTGGGCGACGCCGTTCTCGAAGGCGAGCGCGTAGATGAACGGCTTCAGCGCCGATCCGGGCGAGCGCAGCGCCGCCGTCATGTCGACCGCGCCGGCGCGGTCGCGCGACAGATAGCCGGCACTGCCGACATGGGCCCGCACCTCGCCCGAATCGTTGTCGATTACCAGGATCGCGGCGGAGAGTTGCGCGTTCAGCGGCTCGAGGCGCTCGCGCACCAGCGCCTCGAGGCTCGCCTGCAGCCGGCCGTCGATCGCGAGCCGATGGACCTTGGCGTCCGGGCGCTCAGCGACCGCGGCTTCGGTCGCGTGCGCGGCGAGGATCGGAAACGGCCGCCGCGCGGCGGGGACGTCTTCCGACTTCGCGGCCTGGGCTTCGGCGACGTTGAGGAGGCCGCGCGCAACCGCCCGGTCGAGCACCCGGTCGCGGGCGCGCCGCGCGTCGGCGGCGAAGCGGTCGGGGCGGCGCGTCTCCGGCGCCTGCGGCAGCGCGACGAGGAGCGCCGCCTCGGCAAAGGACAGGCGCTTCGGCTCGCGGCCGAAATAGGCGAGCGTCGCGGCGCGCGTGCCCTCGAGGTTGCCGCCATAGGGCGCGAGCGTGAGGTAGAGGGCGAGGATCTCCGGCTTCGACAGCCGCCGCTCGAGCTGCACCGCGCGCACGAGCTGGCGCGCCTTCGCGGCGAGCGTGCGCTCCTCGCGCGGCTCGAGCAGTCGCGCCACCTGCATCGTCAGCGTCGAGCCGCCGGAGACCACGCGCCCATGGGCGAGGAGCTGTCCCGCGGCGCGCAGCAGCGCCATGGGATCGATGCCGGGATGACGGTCGAAGCGGCGGTCCTCGTACGCCTTGAGCATGGCGAGGAAGCGCGGATCGACATCCGCCGCCGCAACCGGCAGGCGCCAGCGCCCGTCCGCCGTCGCGAAGGGCCGCAGCAGCCGGCCGTCGCGATCGAGCACCACGGTCGAGCGCTTCTCGGCCGCCGACAGGTCGAGCGGGCCGAGGCCGTCGACGAAGGACCACAGGGTGAAGGCGGCAATCACACATGCTGCCGCGAGCGATCCGCCCACGACGGGCGCGCGCGCGCGGAACCATCGCCGCCGACGCACCGGCGCCGCCTCTCCCCCCTCGTGGGGGAGAGCCGACTCGGCCGAAGGCCGAGCGGAGAGGGGGGGCGCCGGGCATAGAGCGCCATCGCATCCGGGAGAGGCTGCGCCCTCGAAGCCGCCCGCCTCCGGCGACGGGTGCGTCCGGCCCCGGCGGCCCCCCTCCTCGCTCGGGGCTTTCGCCCCGAGTCGGTCCTCCCCCACAAGGGGGGAGGGGTATTCGAGCGCGCCTTGCTGCCGGTTGCGCATGAGCCAGACGCTCAGCCGTTCACGGCCGTGCCGCCGTCACCTCGACCGTGCCGAAGGCGGTGCGGCCGAAGCGCTCGGGGCGGTACATGTCCTCGACCACGGCCGGCGGGTGGACGTATTTCCCCGGCGCGACCGCCCGGACCATGTAGGCGACCGTGAAGAACGCCGCCTGGTCGGTGTCGCGGTTGAACGCCGCGACGAAGCGGTCGTCGCGGTATTCGGTGTGGACCGGCTCGACCTCGGTCTCGAGCCATTCGAGCGCCGCCACCGCGTCGCTGTCGACGAGCTTCGGGTTGTCGATCTCGAAGCCGGCCGGCAGGCGGTCGACGAGGAGCACGCGCGCCGTCCTGGCCGCCGCCTCGGTCACCTTGATGACGGCGACGAGACGGTCGTTCTGGCGCACCTGCGCCGGATCGACCTGAGTGCCGTCGAGCTTGTAGTAGGTCCGCTCGATGGCGTAGCCGTTCGAGGCCGCGGGCTCGAAGCTCGTCGGGTTGCCGGTGACGTTGACGACGACCTGCGCCGCGGCGGCGCCGGTGTTGGCAAGCGTCACCGGCCCGCGCTCGAGCGTCGCCGGGCGGAAGGTGCGGTAGAGCGAGCCTTTGCGCGGCGTGCCGTCGACCGAGACCGCGATCGTCTCGGCATCGCGGGCGAGCGCGTCGGCGGCGAGGATCATCCAGGCGTTCTCCTGCGTGCTCGTCGGGCGGTTCGACCCGCGCTCCTCCTCGATGACGCGCGAGATCGGCTGGATCGTCTCGCGCGCGAGGCCGGCCTCGGAGACGAGCGCCAGCATGCCGGCGCCGTCGCGAAGGCGCGTGCCGTAATCGGCGCGATAGACGCCGGCGTCGCGCGAGCCGCGCAGCTGCTCGACCGCGCCGCCGAACACGCTCTGCGAGCGTCCGCGGTCGCCGAGGAGCCCGAGCGCGGCGCCGATCTGGGCCCGCGACAGCGGCGTCCTGAAGGCCGCGATCTTGGTGTCGGCGAGGTAGCGCAGATCGCCCATCACCGGCCGGCCGTTGCGGGCGAGCACATAGGCCGCATAGGCGAGATCGGCGCCGTTCGACTCGACCTCGGTGGTGTTGGCGACGAAGTTGCGCAAGCGCTCGAGCGCGAGGTCGAAGGCGCGCTGCGGCACCGCGAAATTGCGCTCGCGCGCCCGGGTCAGGAAATCGGTGACATAGGCGTTGAGCCACATGTCGTCGCCGCCGACCGACCACAGGCCGAAGGCGCCGTTCGAGTCCTGGCGCGCGAGCACGCGCTCGATCGCATCGCGCACCCGCTCGTCGAGCTGGGTATCGAGCGCCAGCGCCTCCGTCGCCGCGAGCTTGTTGACGTAGAGCAAAGGCAGCGCCCGGCTGACGATCTGCTCGGAGCAGCCATAGGGGTAGCGGTCGAGCGCCTGCAGCAGCCCCGGCACGTCGAGCGCGGCGAGCGGCGATACCGAGACCGACACCGCGCCGGTGCCGGGCAGGATGTCGGCCAAGAGGTCGCTCGACACGGTGAGGCTCGCGCCGGCCTCGAGCGGCCGGACGGTGCGGCGCACGAGCGAGGAGGTGCCGGGCTGGACCGCGACCCGGAAGCTCTGCGAGACCTCGATGTTGGGCCCCGAGAGCTTCACGTCGACGACGGCAAGCCCCGGTCCGGCTGCCGTCACCGGGATCGTGACCGGCGTCTTCGCGCCGGCGTCGAGCCGGAAGGTCTTGCGCAAGGCGTCGGCCGGCAGCACCACCGGCCCGTGGACGTCGACGTCGAGGGTATAGTCGGCGGCGGGCCCCTCGACGTTCGCGACCTGCATGTGGAAGCGCGACAGGTCGCCGACCGACAGGAAGCGCGGCAGCGTGCCGGTCACGACGACCGGATCGCGCACGATCACGTCGGCGCTGGCGCTGCCGACCCGCGTCGCGCTCCACGCCACGGCCATGACGCGCACGGTGCCGTTGAAGGCCGGGATGTCGAACGCCACCTCGGCGGTCCCGTCAGACCCGACCTTGACGACGCCCGAGTAGCGGGCGAGCGGGTCCTGCACCGGCGGGATGCCCTGGACGCCGCCGGCATCGTCGCCGCCGGAGCGGATCGCGCCGCGCGTGCCCTGCATGCCGTCGATGAGATAGCCGTAGAGGTCGCGCAGCTCCGTCGCGAGCTGCTTCTGGCCGAAGAAGTACTCGACCGGATCCGGTGTCTTGTAGCGGGTGAGGTTGAGGATGCCGACGTCGACCGCGGCCACGGTGACGCGCGCCTCCTCGCCGGGGTTGAGCCCGCCGACCTTGATGGGCAGGCGCATCTCGCCGCGCGGCCGCATCTGCGCCGGCGCCGCGACCTCGACCTTGAGCGTGCGGGCGCTGCGGTCGACCTCGAACCAGGCGAGCCCGAGCGAGCGGCCGGGCGTGCGCTTCGCCTGCGCGTCGAGCGGCCGGTGCGCGAGCGCGACCAGATAGGCGCCGGCGCCCCATTCGGCCTTGACCGGCAGCGTCACCGTCGTGCCGTCGGCGGCGACATCGACGACCTTGAGGTCGTGCACCTTGTCGGAGACGACCGCGAGGGTGGCCTTGCCGGCAAAGCGCGGCGACAGGCGGGCGCGGATCTCCTCGCCCAAGCCATAGCTCGCCTTGTCGAGCGTCATGTCGAGGAGGTCGGGCACGTCGGCGGTCTGGTCGCCGCCCCAGCCGACCGTGAACGACACGCTCGTCTGCGCGCTCTCGACGCCGTCGACGCGCACGTCGAGGCGGTAGGAGCCCCACTCGACCGGGGTCGCGATGCGGGCGGGCTCCGCGGCCGAGACGTCGATGCGGCCGTCGGCGACGCGCTTCGTCGATTTCACCGGCTCGAAGCCCCAGCGGCCGTCGCTGTTGAACCATTGGTAGCGCCGCTCGACCTTGTAGAGGTTCCAGGCGACGCCCTGGCGCGCCTGGCGCGTGCCGTCGGGGGCTACCATCACCACGTCGAAGGTCGCGGTCGCGCCCTCGGCGAGGTCGCCGCCGAAGTTCTTGCGCACCCCGACGACCGGGCCCTCCGGCAGGACCGGCAGCGTGACGCTGCGCTCGACGGCGCGGCCGCCCTCCTCGCCGACGCGGAGCGTGATCTTGGCCTCGAGCGGCCGCGGCGCCGCGAGCTTCTGCACCGGCACCGACATGACGATGCGCCCTTGCGCGTCGGTCGTGCCGTGCTCCTCGATCTCGGCGGTCGCCGCCTCCACGGTCTCGTCCTCGAGCCCGACCGTGAACCCTTCGAGGCCCTTGATGCCGGGCGTCGACGCGGCCTGGACGACGACCTCGCCCGAGACGTCGAGCTCGGCGCCGGGCGCGCCGTAGAGATAGCGCGCCGCGACCTCGATCTCGGCCGGCTGGCCGGCGCGCAAGGCCGGCGTCTTCGGCGAAAGCGTCACCTCGAGCCGCTCCGGGACGTAGTCCTCGACGAGGAAGCTCGCCTCGCCGGCGGGCGCGCCCTTCGGGTCGGTGTAGGCGCTGATGCGCCAGGTGCCGTGCATGGCACCGGGGAGGAGCGGCAGCGAGAAGGCCCGTCCGCCGAGACCCTGGTCCTCGACCTGGGCGCGGCGGTACTCGACGCCGTCGGGGCGCTTCGCGACGAGCGTCAGCGGCAGCCCTGAGATCGCGACGCCCTTGGCGTCGCGCAGGAGCGCCGTCACGAACACCGTCTCGCCGGAGCGGTAGACGCCGCGCTCGGGAAAGACATAGGCGTCGACGGCGCCCGGCGCGACGCGGCCCTTGACGCCGCGGTCGGTGAGGTCGAAGGCGCTCGAGCCGAGATCGAGGAAGCCGTAATCCTCGCCGGTCGAGGCGACGATCAGGCCCGGCGCGTTGCCGCCCTCGCCGCGCGCGAGGCCGGGATCGAAGGCGACATGGCCGGCGGCATCGGTCGATTTCGTCGCCAGCACGTCGTTGTTGCGGGCGACGAGGCGGATCTCGACATTGGCGAGCGGCTCGGCCATCGCGAGCGAGCGCACGAGCGCGTGCACGCCGTCCTTGCCCTTGAAGCCGGTGAGCCCGAGGTCGGAGACGACGAACCACTGCGTCGCCCTGGCGCTGTAGTCCTCCTCGGCCGGCGCGGCGCCCTTCGGACGCGCGATCATGACGTAGACGCCGGGCTCGAGCTTGCCGACCGCCTCGGTGACCGGAAACGCCGTGACCACGTCGCGATTGAGCTCGGACTTCGTCTCGAGCGATCCGGACCAGATCTTCCGGCCCTTCTCGGTCGCGATGGTCTCGGCCGAGGAGCGGTTGATCTGGCCGAGGAACTCCTCGGAGCGCACCGTCGGCAGGAGGTTGCGGTCGCCGATGCGGTAGATCTCGACCTCGGCGCCGGCGGTGTTGACCGAGACGAGCGGGATGCCCTCCTGACCGGTGCGCGGCAGGACGTAGTTGCGGCCGGTGAAGCGGACCTGCGGCGAGCGGTCGCGGACATAGACCTCGTAGTCCGCCGACTTCAGAAGGCTCTCGCCGACGGAGGACGGCAGCCCCTGGCGGAGCACGAAGGCGTAGCGCTCGCCGTGCTTCAGGCCGTCGACGCAGAGCTGCGAGCTTTCGGTCGTGATCGCGGCGTTCGCCGCGCCGGACACCGCAACGAAGGGTCCGAAGTCGACGCGCCCCTGGGCCAGCGGCTCCGAGAAGTTGAAGCACACCCGCGGCGAGGCGGAATCGGAGTCGACCTTGTAGTTGGTGATGCGGAAGCCGCGCTTCTCGCGCAGCTCCTCATAGGTCTTGCGCAAGGCCGGCTCGTCGGCGAGCTGAAGGCTTGCCGCATAGGCGTTGAGCGCCGGCCGCCAGTCCTCGCTCATGACGTAGAGATCGCCGAGGAGGGCGAGCGCCTCGGCCTCGGCAGGGCGCGTCGTCGCGCGCTGATAGGCGAGGTAGGCGGCGGCCGTGCCGCGCTCGCGGAGCTGGTAGCGCTCCGTGTAATCCTTGGGCGTGATCGCCTTGACGGCCTTGACGAAGCCGACCCAGTTGGCGGCGTTCTTCGGCTCGAGCGCGATCGCGGCGGCGTAGAGGCTCATCGCGCCGCGCTGGTTCGAGCGGCTCATGAGCCCCTCGGCGTCGCGGCGCAGCTGCGCCGCCGGGCGGCCGGCGGCGGTCGAGCCGGCCTCGGTCTTCAGCTTCTCCTCGAGGCGCACCCCTTCGCTCGCGAGATCGTCGCGCACGAAGCTCTTCTGGGCAAGCGCGGCGGTGGCGCAGAGAAGGGCCGCGGCGACGGCCGCGGCGCGCGCGAAGGTCTTGAGCATCTGGTGTTCCTCGTGGGCTTTTCGCCCGTGGGTTAGCGCGGCCGGCCGCGCGTGCGATGCGGCGGCGCACGGACAGGAGCCTATCATTCGGCTCCGGCGCCGCAAACGGGGCGAGACTCGATTCGACGCGGGCGGTCTGTCACAGTCCCGGGCGGAGGATCCGGCCATGAGAACGACGCGACCGGCATTGGCGGCGGCGCTCTTCGCCGCGGCGGCG
>DAINQO010000046.1:0-2143 GCA_036742625.1 Microvirga sp. | reverse complement strand
GCCGCGGCGGCGATCGGCCCCGACGCTTCGGCCCAGGCGCCAAGACCGGCGCCGGCGGCGGCACAGGCCGACGCCGCCTACGAGGCCGCGCGGTTAGCCTTCGAGGCCCTGCCGGAAGCGGAGCGCAAGGCGATCCAGGAGGCGCTGGTCTGGACCGGCGACCACAACGGCGTCACCAGCGGCGGCTTCGGCCGGCGCACCTTCGAGGCCATCGTCGCCTATCAGAAGCGCGGCGGGCTCAAACCCGACGGCACCCTCGACGCGAAGGCGCGGGCGGCGCTGCAGACCGCCGCGAAGAAGCTCAGGGACGACGCCAAGTTCGCGGTCCTCGCCGACGCCAAGACCGGCATTGCGATCGGCGTCCCGCAGGCGGTGCTGCCGAAGCGCGACGTGAACCCGAACGGCGGCTCCCGCTGGCAGAGCCCCGACGGCAAGATCACCCTCGACACGCGCGCCTTCAAGGACGGCGAGACCGATCTTCCCGCCCTCTACGAGCGCAACCTCGCGATCCAGTCGCCGGGCCGCCAGGTCGCCTACAAGGTCCTGCGGCCGGACTTCTTCGTCGTCTCGGGCGAGACCGCGACCGGCAAGTTCTACACCCGCTACGCCGGCGGCCCGGGCGGCATCCGCGGCTTCTCGCTCGGCTACGACAAGGCGGCGGCGAAGGCGTTCGATCGCACCGTGATCGCGATCGCGAACAGCTTCACGCCCTTCCCGGAGGCGGCGAGCGCCGCCGCGACGGGGCCGGCGCCGCCGGCGCGCCCGGCCAATCTCGAGCCGCCGCGGCCGACCGGCCCGATCGCCACCGGGCTTTCGGTCGGCCCGCGCATTGTCGTCACGAGCGCCAGCGTAGAGGCTTGCCCGGAGCTGCGGGTCGCCAAGGGCAAGGCGCGGCTCGTCAAGGCCGACAAGGCCGCGGGGCTCGCGCTTCTCGAGGTCGAGGCCGCGCGGCGGGCGACCCCGCTCGGCGTGCGGACGGACGCGCTCGGCGCCGACATCGGCGTCGTGGCGCTGTTCTACGCCGGCACCGCCGATCTCGCGGTCGTTCCGGGCGAGACCGGATGGGCCGCGACGCTCGTCGCGCCACTGCAGCCGGGCGCTGCCGGCGGGCCGGTCTTCGATCGCGCCGGGCGCCTCGCCGGGCTGATCGGGGGGATGCCGGAGGCGCCGCGCCGCGTCGCCGGCATCGTGCCGCCGGCCCGCTACGGGCTCGTTTCCGCGACCGAGCTCACGAAGTTCCTCGACGGCGCCGGTGCGACGCTCGCCGCCGCGCCCTCGGGGCCGGACCGCACGGCGGGCGAGATCGCCGCCGCGGCGGGCGCCGCCGTCGTGCCCATCGAGTGCGCGCGCTGATCCTGCTGCACCGGAAGGTTGTGCCGGCGCCGGTCCTGCCGCTGCGTTAAGCCGTTGCGCCGAAAGACGTTTGACAGCGCTTGCCGCCGCGTGTCTCATCCGGCCGAACACCGGCAAGCCGCCGACGCGGCGCGCCGGAGGCGGGCGCGGGGGCGCGCCCGCGGTGGAAGAGGGAGACCGGCATGAACAGGCGATGGAAGATCACGGCGGCGGCCGTCGCGCTCGCTGCGGGCACCGCCATGGGGGCGCTCTCGGCCGCGGCGCAGACGACGCTGCGCGCCGTCATGCATTCGGACCTCAAGATCGTCGATCCGATCTGGACCACGGCCTACATCACCCGCAACCACGGCTACATGATCTACGACACGCTCTTCGCGATGGACGAGAAGGGCGAGATCAAGCCGCAGATGGTCGAGAAATACGACGAGTCGCCGGACAGGAAGACCTACACCTTCACGCTCCGCGAGGGGCTTCTCTGGCACGACGGCAAGCCGGTCACGGCCGACGACTGCATCGCCTCGATCAAGCGCTGGGGCGCCAAGGACGCGCTCGGCCAGAAGCTCATGACCTTCGTCGAGTCGATGACGGCAGGCGACGACCCGAGGACCTTCACGATCAAGCTCAAGGACCCGACCGGCCTCCTCATCTTCGGCCTCGGCAAGCCGTCCTCGGCGGTGCCGTTCATGATGCCGAAGCGCATCGCCGAGACCGATCCCAACACCCAGATCTCGGAATTCATCGGCTCCGGCCCGTTCGTGTTCAAGACCGACGAGTGGAAGCCGGGCGACAA
>DAINQO010000045.1:12158-18274 GCA_036742625.1 Microvirga sp. | reverse complement strand
GTGAGATGAGCGGTGCGGCGCACCACCTGCTTGATCGCACGCACCGAGAGCGGCGCGCAGGCGAGGATGTCGTCGAGCCAGCGGCCGACCTCGGCGTCGAGCTCGCCGCGGGGAACGACGGCGTTGACGAGGCCCATCCGGTAGGCTTCGGCGGCCGCGATCCGCCGCCCCGTCAGGAGCATGCCCATCGCCTGTCGGAAGGGTACCTGGCGCTGCAGGAGGGTCATGCCGCCGTCGAGCGGCAGGCGCCCGACCCGCGCCTCCGGCAGGCCGAAGGTCGCTGCGTCGACGGCGATCACGATGTCGCAGCCGAGCACCATCTCGAAGCCGCCGCCGACGGCGTGTCCATTGACGCGGGCGATGACCGGCACGTCCAGCGTCTGGCGCAGCGCGATGCCGCCGAAGCCGCCGGGCCGCGGCATCGCCCAGTATTCGAGCCCGCCGGGGCCGCTGCCGCCGCTCATGTCGGCGCCGGTCGAGAAGGCGCGCTCGCCGGCGCCCGTCAGCACCACCGCCCGGATATCGCGGTTGCGCTCGATCGTCGTCCACACCTCCTCAAGCTCGCGCTCGGCCGTCGCGTCGATGGCGTTCAGCACCTCGGGGCGGTCGATGGTCACCCGGGCGATGCCGCCGTCGACCGCGAAGAGGATCGGCATCAAGCGACCTTTTCGGTCCGGGCCCCGCCGATCTCGGCCAGCACCTCGGCGGTGTGCTGGCCGAGCTCGGCCGGCGGGATCCTGACGCTGACCGCGGCATCGGACAGGTGCACGGGGGACCCGACGACGCGCACCGTCTCGACCCGGTTCTCGGTTTCGAGGATCATGCCGTTGACGCGCGTCTGCTCGTCGCCGAGCGCCTCGCCGAGCGTGCGCACCGGCGCGCAGAGCAGGTCCTGCGCCTCGAGCCGGGCGATCCAATGCGCCGTCGTCCCGGTCCGGAAGCGCTCGCGGAAGATCCCGTGCAGCGCCGCCTTGTTGGCGACCTGAGCGGCGTGATCGCGGAAGCGTCCGTCCTCGTGCAGCGCCGGCAGATCGAGCGCGGTGCCGATGTCGCGCAGCGGATCGGCCTTGAACGCCCCGACCATCACGAGCGCCCCGTCGAGGGTCTCGAAGACGCCGGTGAGCGGCATCGCGCCCCAGTTCACCTCGCGCCCGCGCATCATGAACGCCGCCGCCTCCTGGGTCTGGGCGGCGAGCATGGAGTCGAGGAGCGAGACGCTGACCAGCTGGCCGCGCCCGGTCTTCTGCCGCTGCAGGAGCGCGAGCAGCACGCCTTGAACGAGGTGCATGCCGGCCGAATAGTCGGCAAAGGTCGTCGAGTAGACGGACAGCGGCAGGGCGGCATCGGAGCGCCGGGCCATCACGCCCGACATCGCCTGCGCGAGCACGTCCTGCCCGCCCTTATGGGCGTAGGGGCCGGTGAGGCCGAAGCCGGTCCCGACCGCATAGATCAGCCGCGGATTGCGCTTCGACAGCATGTCGTAGCCGAAACCCATGCGCTCCATGACGCCGGCGCGGAAATTGTTCACCACCACGTCGGCCGCGTCGAGGAGGCGCAGCACCGCGTCCTTGTCGGCCTCTTTGCGGGTATCGAGCACGATCGAGCGCTTGTTGCGGTTGAGCGAGCAGTAGACCGGCCCGGTGAGCCCGGCGGGGTCGTTCGGGAACGAGGTGCGCGAAAGGTCGCCGGTCGGCGGCCGCTCGATCTTGATCACGTCGGCGCCGAAATCGCCGAGGACCTGGGTCGCGACCGGGCCCATCATCACCTGGGTGAAGTCGACGACCTTGACGCCGGCAAGCGGCAGCTCGGTTGGGGCGGTCACGCGGCATTCTCCATGACCTTGGCGTTGGCGGATGGGATGTCCCCCGGGTCGCCGCCCTGGGCGCGCACCCGCGCGCAGATCGCGCGTGGATCGACGCGCCTGACCGGGATGTCGCCGGCAAGCGCGAGCGCCGCCGCAACGCCCGCCGATTGGCCCATCGACATGCAGGGCGGGATCTCGCGCGATTGCTTCTGCGCCGACTCGGTCGCCGAATAGTGCCGGCCGGCGACGAGCAGACCGTCGACCTCCTTCGGCAGCATCGCCCCGTAGGGCGTGTAGTAGTCGCGCCCGCGCGCCACGGTGTCGGCGAAATGGACCCGCTCGAGCACGTCCTCCTTGGTGACGACGTACTCGCCTCGGAGCAGCCGGGTCGTGCGCACGCCGAGCTGCGGCGCGACGTCGACGACGAACGTGTTGTGGAAGCCGGGAAGGTTCGCCCGCACGAAATCGACGAAGGCGTAGATGCGCTTGCGGCCCTCGAAGTCGGCCCGCGTGAGGTCCTCCACCTTCAGGGCGTCGAAGCCCGTCATATGCGGGCAGTTGCACCAGACGACGCCCGGCAGCGGCGTCTTCAGCCACCAGTAGTTCCACGATCCGCCGATGACGCGCTTCGCCTGCCGGTCGATCTGCGCGTAGGCCTCCGGTTCCTCTTCGCGGAAGCGCTCGGCCTCGTCGGTGTCGACGCCGCCGAGGCGGAAGACGGTCGAGACGATGTACCTGCCTTCCTTGAACTTCGCGCCGGCGGCGGCGGCGACGTCGAGATCGCCGGTCGTGTCGATCACCACGCCGCCGAGCATCGCCTCGCGGCCGGCCTTGGTCTCGCAGATGACGCCGCGGATGCGCCCGTCCTTGACGATCGCGCGCGAGAACCAGGAGTGCAGCCGCACGTCGACGCCCGCCTCCGCCAGCATCTCGTTCGAGATGCGCTTCCAGCCGTCCGGATCGAAGGCCGCCGCCATGACGATCGGCGCCGGCTTGAGGTGCGAGCGGAAGTCGAAGGCGCCCCACCGGGCCCATTTGTCGTAGACGTCCCAGCCCTGGCGCCGGTCCTCGGGCGGCGGATAGACGGCGGCCCCGACGCTCGCCATGCGCTCGATCATCTCCATGCAGATGCCCTGCACGGTGACCTCGTCGCCGTTGTGCATGTCGTCGAGGACCAGCACCATGCCGCCGGAGGCGAGGCCGCCCAGATAGGGGTAGCGCTCGACGAGGGTGACGGAGCAGCCCTCGCGGCGCGCGGCGATCGCCGCTGCGAGGCCCGACGGACCGCCGCCGACCACCACGACATCGCTGCGCGCGACAATTCGGGCCTGGCCCGGCGCTTCCTCGATGCGATCTGTCGGTGTCATCGCGACTCCTTGGGAAATCCGGGTTCAGTGCAGGACCGGCGCCTGCCAGCGCACGACCACGCGCTCCGCCAGCGTTATCGCCAGGAAGAACAGCATCGAGAAGCACGAGCCGACGATCACGGTCGCGTAGAGCAGCGCCGAGTCGAAGGCGTAGGTCGCCTGGATGATGAGCGCGCCGATGCCGGTCGTCGAGCCGATCCACTCGCCGACGATCGCGCCGATGACCGAGGTCGAGGCCGAGATCTTGAGCGCCGAGAACAGGTAGGGCAGCGAGTTGAACAGGCGCAGCTTGAAGAACACCTCGGTCTTCGAGGCGGACAAAACGCGCATCAGCTCCATCGCTTGCGGGTTCACCGATTCGAGGCCGCGCACCATGTTGACGAGCGTCGGGAAGAAGCAGATCAGCGCCGCGATCGCGATCTTCGGCTCCATGCCGTTGCCGAGCAGGAGGACCAGGATCGGCGCCTTCGCGACCACCGGGATGGTGTTGATGATCACGACGAGCGGGAAGAACGTCTCCTCCAGCCCCTTCTTGTGGACGAAGGTGGTCGCGATGACGATGGCGGCGAGGTTGCCGAGCAGGAAGCCGCAGATCGCCTCGACGGCGGTCGGCCAGAGATTGGCCAGCAACAGGCCGGACTTCGCCCACAGCGTCGCGCCGACGGCGGCCGGTGAGGGCGCGATGAAGGGCGGGACCTTGAGGATGTGGACGAGCCCGGCCCAGACGCAAAGCGCGCACAGGATGCCGGCGGCCGGGAGCAGGCGGCGGCGCCAGGTCTCGCGCTGCTTGCGCCGCAGGAATTCGGCTTCCGCCGCCGCGGGATCCGGCAGCAACTCGGCCGCGACGTCGCTTGCCGCGTTCATGCTCCCCTCCCGAGCGCGTCGCGCAGCCGCGCCGCGAGTTTCACGAAAGGCCCGGTCTCCCGGATGGCAAGCGTCCGGTCGGCCGGAAGATCGACGGCGACGAGCTCGGTGACGCGGCCGGGATTGGCGGCGAGCACGAGCACCTGCTCGCCGAGGAACAGCGCCTCGTAGACCGAGTGGGTGACGAAGACGATCGTGGTGCCGGTCTCGACCCAGATCCGGCGCAGCTCCTCGTTGAGGCGGTCGCGCGTGATCTCGTCGAGCGCGCCGAACGGCTCGTCCATCAAGAGCAGCCTCGGCCCGCCGAGAAGCGCGCGAGCGATCGAGACGCGCTGCCGCATGCCGCCCGAAAGCTCGTGCGGGAAGCTGGCTTCCCATCCGTCGAGCCCGACGAGCTTGAGAAGCTCGCGCGGTGTCGGGCTCCCGGGCGGAAGGGCCTTCGCTCCGCCGACCTCGAGCGGCAGCTCGACGTTCTGCAGCGCCGTGCGCCACGGCAGCAGCGCCGGGTCCTGGAACACGAAGCCGAGCAGACGCTTGAGCCGCGCCTCCTGCGGCTTCATGCCGAACACCGCGACGCCGCCATGAGTCGCCGGCACGAGGTCGGCGACGACCCTCAGCAAGGTCGACTTGCCGCACCCGGAGGGTCCGAGCAGGCTCAGGAAGCCGCCGCGCTCGAGGGTGAAGGAGACGTTCTCCAGCGCCGTGACGGTGCGGCGGTCGGTCACGAAGCGAACGGTCACGTTGCGGCAGGAAACGGCCGCCGGCTCCGGCACGCCGAGCGGCGCGGCCGACGGCGAAACTCCGGCCGCTGCGAGGCTCGCCGCCGCCACGGGGTCAGCCGATCTTCGGACGACCGTCGGCCGTCGATCTCAGGATCTCGAGGGTCATCACCTCATCGAGCTTCGGGGTGCGCTTCGAGAACTGTCCGAGCTCGGCATAAAGGTCGATCTGATCCTGCCAGACCTTCGGGTCCATGGTCCCCCAGCCCTCGGCCGCGGTGCGGCTCGAGAAGGCGTAGCGGAGCATCACGTCGAGGGCCTCGCGCTCGTCGGCCGCGACGAGGTTGGGGAATTCCTTGACCAGATACTCCACCGCCTTGTCGCGATTGGCGTGGGCGAAGGCCCAGCCCTTGCCGCTCGCCCGCACGAATTTCTGCAGGATGTCGGCCTTCGTCTTGATGGTCTGCTGAGTGGCGTAATAGGGCAGCGCATAGAGCCTGACGCCGGCGTCCCAGAGCCGGAGCTCGACGCGCTCGCCGAGCACCTTCAGCGCCGTGGTGTTCGTCAGCCAGCCGGTCACCACGTCGACTTGGCCGGTGAGCAAGGGCGACATGTCGGCGCCGATCGTGACGATGGTCACGTCCTTCTCGGGGATCTTGTTCTTCGCCAGGAGCGCGCGCAGCAGGATGACGCCGGTCGCCTGGATGCCGACCTTCTTGCCGACCATGTCCTTCGGCTCGCGAACCGGCTTCTTCGTCGACGAGAAGAACGTGTAGGGATGCTCCTGCGCTCCGGCCGCGAAGCACACGACCGGAATGTCCTGCGAAGCGGCGAGCATGAGCGACGGGCTCGACGACACCTGCCCGATCTCGAAGCGCCCGGCGGCGACCACCGCCACGCCGTCGATGTTCGGCCCGCCGGCCTGGAATTTCAGCTCGATGCCTTCCTGCTCGTAGAACCCCATCGCCTTGGCGCAGACCTCGCCGATCTGGTTTCCCGAGAGCAGCCAGCCGAGTTGCAGATTGACGACGGGCCGGCCCTGCGCGCCGGCCTCGATCGCGACGAGCGGGCCGGCCCCCGCGGCCGCGGCCATCGCCTGGAGGATTTGACGCCGACTGATCTGGGCCATGACAATCTCCCCCGGCGGGAGGACGGCCTCGAACGAAGGCCGTCCGCTCGTCGGGGAGTGAAACACAGGCGTTGCCTTCCACAAAGCGGAGAGTTGGGGAGGGGCCGTGGCTATCCGGCACTTCGCGGCGCGCCGGCGCTCACCTGGCACCCCTAAGTTGAAGCAATGCGAGAGGCAGGATGAGAATGGCCATGGCCGAAACCGAGCGGCGCCGGATGGAGATCGGCGCGAAC
>DAINQO010000045.1:0-12058 GCA_036742625.1 Microvirga sp. | reverse complement strand
GATGAGAATGGCCATGGCCGAAACCGAGCGGCGCCGGATGGAGATCGGCGCGAACTTGAGGCGGCGTTGCATGCGTCGCGGGGCAGCCCGAACCGCGTTCGGCAGGTCGGCGCGGTCCTTGTCGCGGGCGAGGGCACCGTCATCGCTATGCGGAGGAGCGGCATGCGGGCGACGGCCGTTTCGTCTGGATGGAGCATGCCGAGCGCGCCGCGATCTTCGAAGCCGCCCGCCGCGGGGTCGCGACCGCGGGCGCGCATCTCACCACGACCTTCTTCCCCTGCATCGACTGCGCCCGCGCGATCGTGCTTGCCGGGATTGCCTGCCTCGATACGCCCGAGCCCGACCTGCGCGACCCGGTCTGGGGCGAATCCTTCCTGCGCTCGCGCGTGATCCTGGAGGAGGGCGGGGTGGAGATGCGCTTCGTCGGCGCGGCCAGGGCCGAGGGTTGAGCGATGAAGCGCTGCGCTCGCGTCAGCCGGTCGCAGCGACAAGGCGCTCTGCTTCGCGCAGCGCCGCGACGAGGCGGTTCTGGCCGCGGGTCAGCTGCACCTTGGCGAAGCCGGCCTTGTCGGGCGCTTGGCGCTCCAGCTCCGCCGCGAGCGCGATCGTCGGCAGCGGCGGGATCGGGATCGCCGGGTCGTGCCGAAACCGGGAGACGCCGATATAGTTGATCGGCACCAGGATCCGCGCCAAGCCCTGGATCACGTCATTCGCCGACCGGGGCCGGACGCGGCCGGCTTCGATGTCGGCGTAGAAGCCGGCAAGCGCGCGACGAAGCGAAAGGCAGGCTGCTTTCGCCGGGCCAAGATCGAAGCCGGCGCCGGCCGCGTGCTGGTAGGCGTCGACCGTTTCGACAAACTCGTCGAGCTGCGCCCGCCAATCGAAGGGGAGGATTTCGGCGTCGGCGATCCCGCCGGCGATCTCGAGATAGACCTTGATGTCCCGGAGCATGATGCCGCGATCGGCGATCTCGAGCGTGTCGTTCTCGGTATGCCAGGCAATGTTTCCGCCGCAGCCGCCGACGGCGTAGTAACCCTTCTCGTCGCGCAGCGCGTCAGGCATGGTCGATGACAGCATCATGAGGCTCGAGATGCCGATGTTGTTGAAGGAATAGTCGCCCGCCCGGTGCGGGCGCTCGCCGTGCGCGTCGAGGCCGGTCACGGCTTTGATCGTCCGCTGCGCGAAGGCCTCGGTTTCCTTCATCCAGGACACGTCCTTGAACTGCGTCGCCCACCGGCAGCCCGGAGAATCGCAATTGATCTGGGCGACGCAGTTCTCGTCGAGATCGATCGCGAACGCGTCGGCGTACCAGGTCGAGCCGGCGTAGCGGCCAGTCGAGTGCCCCGGCCACCAGGCGATCCGGACCGAACGCCGCAGCCGCTTGCGGTGACGGGCGAGCACGCGCGCGATCTCGAGGAGCGTCGCGTTTCCGGTCGCGTTGTCGCCGACCCCGACGTCCCACGAATCGTAATGGCCGTGCAGGAGGACGAACTTCTCCGGCTCGGCGCCGCCTTCGATCTCGACGACCGGGAGCTTCTGGCGATACCACCCCTCCTCGAGACGCGTTGCCAACGTGACTTGCGCTCCGGTGCCGGCAAGAGCGATCAGCTCGCGGCCGTCCGGGTTGTTCACGGCCGCGACCGGGATGGTGGGCTTTCGCGGCAGGTCGTCGAGGTCGGGCGTGCCCCAGATCGAGGTGCAGATGCCCCAATGGATGTCGGCGCCGGGATTGACGGCGATGACCCCGATCGCGCCGAGCGCCTCGAATTCCCGGACCTTGTGCGGGAAGGCAAAGCCCTCGGAGACCACGATCCTGCCGCGCAGCTGTTCCGGCGCGACCGCCTTGGCGTTCTTGTCGAACAAGGTGCCGATCGATTTGGAATATTCGGCCGGTGCGTAGGCGATCTCCCCGGTGACGCCCTCAGGTGCGCTTGCGGAGTAGGCCGGCGGCTTCGCGCGGATCACCCGCCCGGCGGTCCGCACTTCGGCCTCGAACGGGATCGAGAGGTAGATCTCGGGCTCGTGGACGGTGACCGGAACGCCGAGCGCGGTGAGGCGCGCGACAATCATGTCGGCGCCTCTGTTCACGTCTTCCGGCCGCCAGCGCGGTTGTCGCGAGAAGGCTTCGACGAGCTCCCAGGGCGCCTTGAGATCGACCTCGTCGAGGAGGGCGCTACGCGGGATATCCATGGCTGTTTTCCTCGGGCGGGCGTGAAGGGACGTCAGCTGAAATGGCAGGCGGAACGCCGGCCCGGTCCGACTTCGCGGAGCGGCGGATCCTGCTCGGCGCATATCGGCGCCGCAAGGGGGCAGCGGTCGCGAAAGCGGCATCCCGACGGCGGCTCGCGGGCATCGGGGATGTTGCCGCTGATCGGCAGCGGCTCGCGCGACTGATCGACCCTCGGCTTCGGCACCGCCTTGACGAGCGCGCGGGTGTAGGGGTGCAGCGCCTCCCTGAGGAGCGCCTCGGTCGGTCCTTCCTCGACGATGCGGCCGAGATACATCACGAGCGTGCGCGAGCAGACGTAGCGGACGAGCGCGAGGTCGTGCGAGATGTACAGCGCCGAGAGCCCGAGCTCGCGGCGCACGTCGCGCATGACGTTGAGGACGCCGGCCCGGACGCTGACGTCGAGCATCGAGACGGGCTCGTCGGCGACCAGGAACGAAGGCTCGAGCACGAGCGCGCGCGCGAGCACGACGCGCTGCAGCTGGCCGCCCGAGAGTTGATGCGGGTAACGGCCGCGCAGGTGCGACAGCCCCGGCAGCCGCACCCGGGCGAGCGCCGTCTCGATCCGCTCGCGATGCTCGATGCCGGGCAGGCCGGCGTTGACAAGCGGCTCGGCGAGCGCGCGCTCGATCGTGAAGCGCGGATTGATGGCGTCGAAGGGGTTCTGGAAGACGAGCTGCGCCTTCCGGCGAAAGGCGCGCAGACGAGCCCCGGCGAAAGCGCCGAGCGGCTCGCCCTCGAAGAGGATGGCGCCGGCGCTCGGCTTGACGAGCTTCAGGAGCAGGCGCCCGGTCGTCGTCTTGCCGCAGCCGGACTCGCCGAGGAGGCCGACGCTCTCGCCCACACCGATCGTGAAACCGATGCCGTCGACGGCGCGGACCACCGGGTGTTTGCCGGCGAGCGCTTCCGCGATGCTGCGCCGCGCCGGGTAGTGCTTCTTAAGGTCGCGCGCCTCTACGAGAATTGCCACGTCGCGGTCTCCCAGGCGCGCTCGCGCAAGGCGGGCGCCTCGTGGCTGCGATGGCAGGCGACGCGGTGGACGCCTTCCGCCTCGAGGACGGGCTCGACGGCGCTGCACAGCGGCAGCGCGAACGGGCACCGCGGCGAGAAGCGGCAGCCCTTCGGCGGGTCGAGGAGGTCGGGCGGGCTGCCCTCGATCGAGACGAGAGCGGCACCGGCCCGATCGAGGTCCGGGAAGGCGTTGGAGAGCCCCATCGTATAGGGGTGGCGCGGGCGTTCGAGCACCTCGTCGGTCGCGCCGTCCTCGACCACCTTGCCGGCGTACATGACGACCATCCGGTCGCAGACATAGGCGACGACGCTGATGTCGTGCGTCACCAGGATCATCGCCAGCGCGAACTCGCGCTGAAGGCTGCGGAAGACGTCCAGCACCTGGCGCTGGACGACGACGTCGAGCGCGGTCACTGGCTCGTCGGCGACGACGAGGCCGGGCGACAGCGCCAGCGCCAGCGCGATCGCGGCGCGCTGGCGCATGCCGCCCGAGAACTGATGCGGGTAATCGGCGAGCCGCCGCGGATGCAGGCCGACGGCCTGGAACAGCACCGCGGCCCGGCGTCTCGCCGCGGCACGCGTTTGGCCGCCGCGGATGACGAGCACCTCCTCGAGTTGACGCCCGACCGTGTAGACCGGATCGAGCGAGTTCATGGCGCTCTGCGGCACGAAGGCAATGTCGCGCCAGCGGATGCGTTTGCGCTCGGACTCGGCGAGCGCCGCAAGATCCCGGCCCTTGAAGGCGATGCGCCCCTGAGCGATCCGCGCGTTTGAAGGCATCACGCCGATGATCGCTCGGGCCAAGGTCGTCTTGCCGCAACCTGACTCGCCGACGAGGCCGACGACGGCCCCGTCCGGCACCTCGAAGCTCGCGCCGTCGACGGCGCGCAGCGCTCCGCGCGGGGTCCGGTACTCGACGACGAGCGCGTCGACGGTGAGGATCGCCACTCGGGTCAGCTCCGCAGCTTCGGGAAGAGCACCTCCTCGGCGCCTCGCGACAGGAAGAACCCGGCAACAACCACGAGCACGATGCAGAAGCCGGGCGGCAGGAACCAGTGCCAGCTGCCGCGCGAAAGCGCCTGCGACACGAACGCGTCCTGCAGCATGAAGCCCCAGGAGATGCGCGACGGATCGCCGAAGCCGACGAAGCTCACGGCCGCCTCGGTCAGGATCGCCCAGCCGATGGCGATCGAGCCGTAAAGGAAGGACAGCGGCAGGATGTTCGGCGCTACATGCACGAACAGGATGCGTGCCTCGGAAGCGCCGGTGACCCGCGCCGCCTCGACATAGGCGCGCTCGCGGACGGTCAGCACCTGCGACCGGATCACCCGCGCGGTGTTCGGCCACAGCAGGAGGGCGACGGCGATCACGACGTTCCAGGTGCTCGGGCGAAGGAAGGCCGCGAGCACGATCACGAAAGGGAGGAACGGGATCGCAAGCGCGATGTCGGCGAGCCGCATGATGGCGGCATCGACGAAGCCGCCGAAATAGCCCGAGAGGAGACCGGTGAGGGTCCCGATCGCGACCACGAAGACGGCCGCCGTCAGCCCGACCATCAGTGCGCTGCGGCTGCCGTAGACGAGCTGCGAATAGATATCGCGGCCGAGATTGGTCGTGCCGAGGATGAAGCCTTCGCCAAGCGGGCGGTTGGCGGCGACGCGGCCGTTCGCCCGAAACAGGATCTCGGTCGGATCATGGGTTGCAAGCACATCGGCGAACAGCGCCACGACGATGAAGACGACATAGATCGAAAGGCCGGCCACCGTGTACGGGTCGCTGAGGAGGCGGCGCGCGACGTCCCGGGCTGCCGCGAGCCGCTGCGAGGACCGGCGCATGAGGGCGGCGCTTTCGACGTCAGCGACCATGCGACACCCTCGGGTCGAGGAAACCGTAGAGGAGGTCGGCGACGAGATTCATGACGATCACGACGAGGGCGATGAGGAAGAACGCGCCCTGGGCGAGCGGGTAGTCGCTCGTCGACACCGCCTGAACGAGGAGCCGGCCGAGGCCGGGCCAGCTGAAGACGGTCTCGACGACGACGTTGGCGCTGATGTTCGGTCCGATCGCGAGCGCGAAGGCGGTCAGCACCGGGAGGAGCGAGTTCCGCGCCGCGTGGTGGATGACGATCCGCCATTCCGAGAGGCCCTTCATGCGCGCCATCGTGACGAACTCCTCGTGCATCGCCTCGATCATCGTCGAACGCATGAGGAGAAGCGGCAGTCCCTGCAGGTACAGCGCGATCGTCAGCGCCGGCAGCGTCAGGTGCAGGAGGAAGTCGCGCGAGAAGATCCGGTCGAGCTCGCCCGCGTACATCGCGCCGGCGCTGTTGGCGCCGCCCGAGGGGAACCAGCCGAGCCAGAACGCGAACACAGCGAGAAGGATCATGCCGAGCCAGAACTCGGGGGCCGCCCGCGTCGCGAGCGCGATCGGCACGACCACGCCCTCGATCCAGGTGCCGCGGTGCCAGGCGAGATAAGCGCCGGCGAGGATGCCGAACGCATAGGCGATGAAGAGGCCGCAGAAGGTCAGGATGATCGTGTTCGGCAGGACTGACAGGACGATGCTCAGCACCGGCTCGCGGCGATGGAACGAGGTGCCGAGCTCGCCTTGCACGAGATTGCCGAAATAGATGACGTACTGTTCCCACAGCGGCCGATCGAGGCCGAACTGCTGCATGATGAGGTTCTGCTGCTCGGCGCTCAGCGCCTCGCTGATATAGGCGGCGAGCGGATTGCCCGGCATCAGCCGGAACATCAGGAACAGGATCGTCGCGACCGCCCACAGCACGAAGATGCTGTGCAGCAGGCGCCGCCCGACGAAGGCCATCGCTACGGTCCCGGGACCGTCGCGGCTCGCCTCAATCTCCGGGCTTCAGCGCCTCCTTGACGCCGGCGGGGTAGTGCAGCCGGTTGCCGAGGATCGTGAAGCCCGCCGATTTCAGCATCTCGCGCGCCGCCGGGACGCCGCTCGCCGGCGGCTTCAGGTCGGCCGCGTACCAGAACGGCAGCGCCGGCGAGACATGGGAGGTCGAGGGCACGGCGAAGCCGTTCCAGGCCGCCTGGACAAGAACGTCGCGGTCGATCGCCGCCGAAAGGGCGGCCCGGAACGCCGGGTCGCTGAACGGCGGCCGGCGGTTGTTGAAGCCGAGGAACTCCATCCCGATGTCGGTCTCCTGCGTGATCTTGATCGCCGGCACTTCCTTGGCGAGCGCCTCGAGCACCTCCGGATCGCCGCCGTACTCGGCGAGAAGGTTCAGCTCGCCCGAGCGCAGCATGCCGATCACGGCTTCCGCGTTCGGGATGATGCGCACCACGAGCCGGTCCATCTTCGGCGCCGCCCAATGCTTGTCGAAGCGCTCGAGGACGATCTCCTCGTTGAGGCGGGCGCGCACCTGCCTGAAGGGGCCGGAGCCGACATTCGCGCTGTCCCGGATCGACTCGATGTTCTCCGGCTTGCCTTCGACGCTCTTCAGGTGCGGCTCCCAAACGTGCTTCGGCGCGATGAAGACGCGCCCGAGCGCCGTCGTCGCGAAGGCGGAGTTGACCTGCTTGAGATTGAAGAGCAGGCCGCGCTCGCCGGTGCGCTCGATCGCCTCGATGTCGCTGACGAAGGGCTTGAACATCGGCACCTTGTCGGTGCGCATCGGCGCCTCGAACGAGAAGATCACGTCGTCGACGGTGACCGGACGCCCGTCATGGAAGGTCATGCCGTCGCGGATCGTCACGTCGACGGTCCGGTCGTTGACGAAGGTGAAGCTCTCCGCCGCCCAGGGGCGTGGCAGCCCGTCGGGCCCGACGCGCACGAGCCGGTCCCAGACGAGCTCGTTGACCCAGCTGTCGGGCGCGCCGGCGATGTAGAGCGGGTGGATCGCCTGAAGCTGCGTGCCGGAGTTGATGATCATCGTGCGTTGCGCGCCTTTCGGCGCCGCGCCGACGAAGGTCCAGAAATTCCGGATGCCGACGCCCTTTTGGATGACGATCGAGCCTGCATCCCAGATCTGCTGGTTGAAGGCCTGCAAGGTCTTCGGGTGGATGAGAAAGGCGTAAGGGGCGTCGCGGCTGACGATCGCTTGCGCCTCCCGGATGAGCTTCTTGCGCGCTTCGATGTCGACCGCCTGGCGCTGCTGCTCCGCGATCCTGTCGTATTCCGGGCTCTTGTAGCCGACGAAATTGAAGCCGCGCGGCGCCGTCGACGAGTGGAAGAGGTTGAACACGAGCTCGTCCGGGTCGCTGCGCTCGGGGCGGCCGACCATGCGCCACATGGTGGCGTCCCAGCGCTCGCGCTCGTACCAGACGACCTGGCTCAGCTGCTGGCGCGCCGTCGGGCGCACCTCGACGTCGAGCCCGAGCTGGCGCCACGCCTGGGCGATCAGCTGCGCGGCCTGGAACGATTGCGGCACCGCCCCTTGCGTGTCGGAATAGAGGATGATCTTGCGCACCGGATCGCCGGCTCCCTGCCCGAAAGCCTCGCCGAGGCCGGCAAGCGGGAGCGCGGCGGCGCCGCCGAGGAAGAGGGTCTGGCGTCGTGAGATCAGCGTCATGGGCGTCCCCCATCTTCCGCGGCCGGGCCGCGTGCCGGGGCGGATGATAGCCCGGCAGCCGCGCGCGGCGTAAGCATGTTTTGCGGGCCGCCTTGCGCCCGCGTGTCATGCCGCCGCGCGATAGCCGCTGCGCGATATTGCGGGCACGCGATCATCGCCGCTACGGTGAGCACGGACAAGGCGGGGGAGTTCGGCGGCATGGCAGTCTCGGCGGCGGAAGCACGGTTTCTCGACAGCATCTCGCTCGATGCGCCCTGGTCGCTCGTCGAGGCGTTCTCGACCATGCCGCGCTGGCGGCCCGAGGATGTGAACGCCGGCGCCGATCATATCGCGTCGGTCCTGACGCGGCTCGGCGTCCCGGTGACCGTCCATGAGCCCGAGATCTACCTGTCGATCCCGCTCCAGGCGGAGGTTCGCGTCGGCGGCGAGACCTACCGCGCGAAACCGCCATCGATGTCGATCAGCGCGCCCGCGGGTATCGAGGGCGGTCTCGTCCATCTCGAGACCGACCCGAACACGTACCGGTCCTACACCCGCGACCCCGCCGAGATCTTCGCCGGCGAGGGCGGCGACGTCCGCGCGCGGGTCAAAGGCAAGGTCGTCGTCATGGCCGGCTTCGCCAATCCCGGCTCCTGCTCCCTCCTCGAGGAGTGGGGGGCGAGGGCCGTGATCGCGGTCAATCCCGGCGTCGACATCCATTGGGGCACCTGCACGACGATCTGGGGCTCGCCCGACCTCGACGACCTGCCGCGGAAGCCGGCGATCGCCGTCGTCGCCGTGAACAATCCGGACGGGCAGAAGATCATCGCGGCGGCGCGCGACGGCGAAAGCGCGACCGTCGTCACCGAGATGATGGAAGGCTGGTATCGTCAGAAGATTCCCGTCGTCGATATCCCGGGCGCCGTGGAGCCGCAGCGCTTCGTCCTCCTCCACGGCCATTACGATTCATGGGACGTCGGCGTCGGCGACAATGCCACCGGCGACGCGACGATGCTCGAACTCGCTCGCGTACTCTGGGCCCGGCGCGGCGAGCTGCGCCGATCGGTCCGGATCGCCTGGTGGCCCGGCCACTCGACCGGGCGCTATGCCGGCTCGACGTGGTTTGCCGACGCCTTCGCGATCGATCTCGACGAGAACTGCGTCGCCCAGATCGATTGCGATTCGCCCGGCTGCCGGTGGGCGACGAGCTACCACCAGACCACCTGCATGACGGAAGCGCAGCCCCACGTCGCGCGGGCGATCGAAGACGTCACCGGGCAGAAGCCCAAGTTCAAGCGCCCGAACCAGGCCGGCGACTACTCGTTCAACAACATCGGATTGTCGAGCTACTACATGCTCTCCTCGACGATGCCCGACGATCTCAGGGCCGAGAAGAACTACTATGCGGTGTCGGGCTGCGGCGGCAACATCGCCTGGCATACCGAGAACGACACGCTGGAGATCGCCGACCGCCGCATCCTCGAGACCGACATCCGCATCTACCTGCTCTCGGTGCTACGCCACGCGAACGCCGAGATCCTGCCGGTCGACTGGCGCGAGACCGTTGCCGAGTTCAAAACGACGCTCGCCGCCTATGAGGCGGCGACCGCAGACCACGCCGATCTGACCCCGGCGCGCACCGCCCTCGACGCGCTCTCGGAGCGGCTGGCGGAGCTCTATCGGGGGATCGAGGCTGGGCGCGTCGAGCCGGGCGTCGCGAACGACGCCCTGATGCGGCTCGCCCGCGTGCTCGTGCCGATCAACTTCACCCGCGAGCCGCGCTTCCGGCACGACCCGGCCTATACGGTGCCGCCGCTGCCCTCGCTCGCGGTGGCGGCCGAGCTCGCCCGGATCGACGCCTCGCGGCTCGGCTTCGCGAAGACGCAGCTCCTGCGCGGGCAGAACCGCTTCGTTGCGGCGCTGCGGGAGGCGGAGCGGATCGCTGCCGCGGCTCTGCATCCCGCGCCCGCTTAGGAAGAGGGCCGACGCGGCCGAAGGCCGAGTGGGAGACGGGCGTCAGCGCCCGAATATGCCCTTGAAGAACTGGGCCATCTTGTTGCGGCTCTTCTTGCGCTCGAGCTCTTCGGCGTTGGTCACCCAGGCGATCTGGACGACCTTGCGCTCGCCGGCGAAGGGCCTGTGCCCGTGCCAGGAATTGTCGGCCCTAAGGAAGCCGAAAACCGTGCCCATGGTCGGCGGCACCTCGGCCGCGTAGGGCTCGAAATGCTCGCCGTCGTAGAGCACCCTGAGGCGCCCGCCGGTGTCCTGGCCCCAGTCGTCGTTCATGTAGACCAGCATGGTCATGACCTTCGACGGGCCGTCGGTGTGGATCGCGCCGTATTTCGGCTGCGAGCGCTTCATGATCGTCGTCAGCCGCGGATAGGGGTGCATGTCGCGGCCCCATTTCTTCGAGATCTCCTCGGTGAATTCGGGGCTCTCGAGCTCCTCGATCAGCGTCTTGAAGCGGCCCTTGAGGCCGACCTCGTCGACGGTGAGGTAGCCCGGCTTCTCGATCTCGGGGAAGTCGCGCTTGAGCTCCGGCACCGCCTCCTCCTTGAGGATGCCGGAGCCGAGGAAGTAGTCGTACGGCTCGTGCGAGATCGGCGCGTTGCGCACCGCCTCTACATTCACCAGCGATAGAGCCATCATTCGCCCTCTTCAAATCGGGGCCGGACCCTAGGGGCGCGGGCGGGCGAGATCAAGCGTGGCGGGGCGCCTCAGCCGCCGTAGAGATAGTTCGGCAGCCACAGCGTCATGCCGGGCCAGAGATACATGATGACCATGCACAGGATGACGATCAGCATGTAGGGCATCATGCCGGCGAAGATCTGGTTCAGCGTCACGTGCGGCGGCGAGACCCCCTTCAGGTAGAACGCCGACATGGCGACCGGCGGCGACAGGAACGCCGCCTGCAGGTTCACGAAGACGAGCGTCCCCCACAGGATCGGGTCGATGTTGAAGTGCTTCAGCATCGGCAGGAAGATCGGCACGAAGATGATGATGATCTCCGTCCATTCGAGCGGCCAGCCGAGGATGAAGATGATCGCCTGCGACAGCAGCATGAACTGCACCGGCGTCATGTTGAGCGACAGCACCCACTGCTCGAGCAGCGCCTGGCCGCCGAGGATCGCGAACACGGCCGAGAACAGCGCCGAGCCGACGAACAGCCAGCACACCATCGCGGTCGTCTTCGCCGTCAGGAACACCGCCTCCTTGGTGCGCTTCCAGTCGAGGGTGCGGGCGTGGAAGGCGAGGAGGAAGGCGCCGGCGGCGCCGACCGCGGCCGACTCGGTCGCCGTCGTGATGCCGAACAGGATCACGGCAAGCACCACGACGGTGAGGATGCCGAGCGGCATCACCGAGGCTGTCAGGAGCTTCAGGACCTCGAAGCGCTCGGCGTTCATGCGCCAGTAGTAGCGCAGGGTCAGGAACGCCAGGACGACGGCGATGCCCCAGAACCAGTAATAGAAGGCGGCCGGCGGTCCGGCCTCGGAGGGCGAAGCGGCCGCGGCACCGATGTCGGGTGTGCCGAGCTGCTCGACGCCGGTCACGGCCTCAGCCTGGATCGCCTGCTGGTGGATGACGACGTACCACCACACGAGCCACAAGGTTCCGGCCGTCAGCACGAAGGGCACGAGCGCGATCAGGAAGTGCTTCACGAGCGCCGGGACGCCGAGCGGCCGACCCTCGGCCTCTATTGCCCGCGCCCGCCCGGGCGAGAGCAGGGCCTTGGAGAACGCGACCAGCATGTTGCTCGAGTAGGTGCGCCCGAACTCCCGCAGCCACGCCGGCACGGGCACCTGCGTCTGCTCCGGCGGCAGGGCTGGGGCGATCTTCGGGTTCACCATCGCCCAGCCGATGACGTAGAGGAGGTAGAGAAAGGCGAGGAAGAAGCCGGGCAGCATCGCGGCGGCGTAGAGCTTCACCACCGACTGCCCGGCGACCGCGGCATAGACGATGATCATCACCGACGGCGGGATCAGGATGCCGAGCGTGCCGCCGGCCGTGATGACGCCCGAGGCGAGCTTCACGTCGTAGCCGGCGCGCAGCATCGGGTTGAAGGCGATGACGCCCATCAGCACCACGACGGCGCCGACGAGGCCGGTGGCGATGCCCCAGAACGTGCACACGATCAGCGTCGCGACGGCGAGCGAGGCCGGCACGCGCCGGAACGACAGCTGAATCGAGTAGAACATCTTGTCGACGAGGGCGCCGCGCTCCATCACGTATCCCATGAGCACGAACAGCGGGATCGAGATCAGCACGTCGTTGGTCATCGCCCCGTAGGTGCGCTGGACCAT
>DAINQO010000044.1:0-18486 GCA_036742625.1 Microvirga sp. | reverse complement strand
GCTTCGCGAGCCCATAGCTCATGAAGGAGGCCGGCGTCGCGCCGCCCGGCGTGATGCCCATCCAGCAACCGACGACCGCACCGCGGATCGCGGTCACCCAGTATTTCGGCAGCTCTTTCCAGGTATCGATCACGACGCGCATGTTGATCTTCGCGCTCGTGCCCTTGAAGGCAAGCCCCTCCTCCATGGTGAGGAGGATCTCGCCGACCCCGAACAGGCCGATGACGGCGACGAGAAAGTCGAAGCCGCGCAGGAGCTCGGTCGTGCCGAAGGTCATGCGCAGCTGGCCGGTCACCGTGTCGAGGCCGACGGCGGCGAGCGCGAAGCCGAGCATCATCGCGGCGATGACCTTGAAGGGCGATTCCTTGCCCATGCCGACGAAGCTGCAGAAGGTGAGGAGGTAGACCGAGAAGAACTCGGCCGGCCCGAACTGCAGGGCGAAGCGGGCGATCAGCGGCGCCAGGAAGGTCAAGAGCAGCGTTGCCACGAAGGCGCCGAAGAAGGAGCCGGTGAAGGCGGTCGCGAGCGCCTCGCCGGCGCGGCCCTTCTGCGCCAGGGGATAGCCGTCGAAGGTGGTGGCGACCGACCATGGTTCGCCCGGGATGTTGAACAGGATCGAGGTGATGGCGCCGCCGAACAGCGCCCCCCAGTAGATCGAGGACAGCATGATGATCGCCGACACCGGCGACATCGAGAAGGTCAGGGGGAGGAGGATGGCGACGCCGTTGGCGCCGCCGAGGCCCGGCAGGACCCCGATCAGCACGCCGAGGAAGATGCCGACGAACATGTAGACGATGTTCATCGGGTCGGCGAGAACGCCGAAGCCGTGGATCAGCGACGTGAGGGCTTCCAAGAACTTCTCCCGGGACGGCGGTTGCGGCGTTGCCTTTGAGCCTTCGGCAGCCTCAGTAGCCGAGCGCGGTCTCGAGCGGTCCCTTCGGCAGGGGCACGAGGAACCACACCTCGAACATGAAAAAGAGCGCGACCGGGATCAGGATCGCAACCGGCACGATCTTGTAAAGCGGATACTTGCCGAGCCAGGCCATGAAGAAGGCGATGAAGATCGCGGACGACACGTAGAGGCCGAGAAAGCCGATCAGCAGGACGTAGATCACCGTCGGCACGAACACCTGCAGCACGCGCACGAGCTCGGAGCGCTCGACGAAGTTCGATCGGCTTTCCGCGCGGGCGAGGAGGTTCGTCCCCAAGGTCACGGCGCTCGCCACGAACATGATCACGCCGATGTAGAACGGGAAGTACCCGGCCTGCGGCCCGTCCTCGCCCCAGCGCGCGCCGATGCGCCAATTGTCGTACATCACGAGGCACGCGGCCGCGACGAACAGCCCCGATACCACGATCTCCATGGCGCGGGTCGAGACGGTGTGCTCGCTGCGCTCGGCTTCCTGCGCCATACGATGTTCTTCGGTTGACGATGAATGGGAGGGCGCTCCGGGCAGGTGCCGGAGCGCCCTATTGAATCTCAGGATTTTGCGAGGAATCCCGCCTTTTCCATCAGCGAGCGATGCGTCTCGGCAGCCTTGCCGACCCACGCCCGGTACTCGTCCCCGGACATAAAGGTCGTGTTGAAGGCGCCCTTCTCCATGAAGTCCTTCCACTCCGGGGTCTCGCGCACCTTCTTGAAGAGGTCGACGTAGAACGCCACCTGGTCGGGTGTCGCGCCCGGCGTCATGAAGATGCCGCGCAGCATCAGATACTCGATGTCGAGGCCCTGCTCCTTGCAGGTCGGGATGTCGCCCCAGGACTGCGTCTCGGTGACCTTCTCCTTCAGCGGAATACGCTGGGCATCGAACACGCACAGTGCCCGCAACTCGCCCGCCCGCCACTGCGCCACGGCCTCGATCGGGTTGTTCACGCTCGAATCGACGTGGCCGCCGACGAGTTGTGCGGCCACGTCGCCGCCGCCCTTATAGGGTACGTAGGTCATCTTGACGCCGGTCGTCTGCTCGATCGCCGCGGTGATGATCTGGTCTTCCTGCTTCGAGCCGGTGCCGCCCATCTTGAACTGGTTCGGCGTCCCGGCCTTGACCGCGTCGATGTACTCCTTGGCGGTCTTGAAGGGGGCCTTGGCGTTGACCCACAGGATGAACTCGTCCAGCGCCAGCATCGCGACCGGCGTCATCTCCTCCCACTTGAACGGCACGCCCGTCGCGAGCGGCGTCGTGAACAGGTTCGAGAGGGTGATGATGATCTTGTGCGGGTTGCGCGCCGATCCCTTCACGTCGAGGAAGCCTTCGGCGCCGGCGCCGCCGGCCTTGTTGATGACGACGAGCGGCTGCGGCATCAGATTGTGCTTCTGCACGATGCCTTGGATCATCCGCGCCATCTGATCGGCGCCGCCGCCGGTGCCGGCCGGGACGATGAGCTCGACGGGCCGGGTTGGCTGCCACGCCGCGAGGGCGGGAAGGCTCGTCGCCGCAAGAGCGATCGCGCTCGCCGCCGCGAACGCATGGGCGATAACCGGGTTGATTCTCGTCACTGGCGTTTTCCTCCGTGCGGCCCCGTCCGGACCGACCCGCTTGAAGGCCGTCCCGCGAACCTGCTTCAAATTGGCTGCGCAGCAGCTGGGCTCAGTATATTGTATGTCAGGCCGCCCGTGCAACGTCGGCGATCTTTCGGCCAAGCTTCTACCGGGTCGCGGCCGCGGAGAACAGATGAAAGCCCAAGATGTGATGACGGCGCCGGTGGTTACGGTCGCGCCGGAGGCGCCAGTGCCGGAGATCGCGGCGCTGCTCATCGAGCGTCAGATCAGCGCGGTGCCGGTCGTCGACGGCGGCGCCGTCGTCGGCATTGTCAGCGAGGGCGACCTGCTGCGCCGGGGCGAGACCCGCACCGAGCGCCGCCGCCCCGGATGGCTCGAGATGCTGCTCAACCGGGACATCCAGGCGGCCGGATTCGTCAAGGAGCACGGCACCTGCGCCCGGGACGTGATGACTGCGGACGTGATCGCGGTCGCTCCGGATACGGATTTGGCCGAGATCGCGCGCATCCTCGAGCGCCGGCGCATCAAACGCGTGCCGGTGATCGACAAGGGCCGGCTCGTCGGCATCGTCAGCCGGGCAAACCTGCTGCGTGGGCTCGTCGCCTACCGGCATTCGCCGGCAGGGCTCGATGCGAAGAGCGATCCCGATCTCGCTCGCGCCGTCGAGGAGCGGCTGAGCCGTGAAGCGTGGATCGATCTGCGCCGGATGAACATCGTCGTGACCGACGGCGTCGTGCACCTGTGGGGTGCGATCGATTCAGCGGAGCGGCGTCGGGCGCTCGCGCTTGCGGCCGCGGAGATCCCCGGGGTCAAGCGCGTCGAGGATCACCTCACCCCCGACTGGTTCGCGAACGACGCCGGCTGAGCTTTCTCTGGCTTGGGCGTAACGCCCTTTGCCACCCCTCAGCCGCCGTGGAATCCGCGCAGGCGCGGCTCGTGCCGGCCGATCGGCTCCTTGAAGGCTGCCCGGCTCGCGGTCTCGATGATCCGGTCGATGAAGCCGTCATAATCCGGCTCGCCGGCCTGGGCCGTTGTCGGCGCGGCCGGATTTTCCGCGGCTCCGCCGTAGCTCGCCGTCTGTCCTGAGGGCGGATGAGCGAAGGGCGCCAGAAACCGGGTGTCGCCGAGCGGATCGCTTTCGCCCGTCTGCCGGCGGATGCGCTGCAGCGTGAAGTCGCCGCTCTCCGAAACCTCCGACGCGATCAGCACGCCGTGCAGCACGGCGGCCTTGCCGCGGGCATTCCTTGCCGCGTCGGATCGGAAAGCCTCGCGGGGATAGAGCCGCTCGATGCCGGCGCGGTCGTTCACATTGGCTGACGTCATGGCCTTGTCTCCGGGAGCACCCCCGCAGGCGCTCCCTATAGAGACGGCGGATCAGCGCTCTTCGTTCCGCACCACGAGCGCGATCTTGCCGATGTGCTCGCTCGATTCCATGAGGGCGTGCGCCTCGGCTGCTTTCGCCAGCGGAAAGGTCTTGAAGATCACGGGCTTCACTTTGCCCGCCGAGAGCAGCGGCCAGACCTTCTCGCTGAGCTCGCCGGCGATTGCCGCCTTGTCGGCAACGGGGCGAGGACGAAGCGTCGAGCCGGTGAGCGTCAGGCGCTTGCGCATCACCGGCTCGACGTTGAGCTCGACCTTGGGGCCGCGCAGGAAGGCGATGCTCACGTGCCGGCCCTCGACGGCCATGATCTTGATGCTGCGCGGGATATAGTCGCCGCCGACCATGTCGAGGACCACGTCGACGCCCTTGCCGCCGGTGTCCTTGGTGATGACCTCGACGAAATCCTCGGTCTTGTAGTTGATGGCGCGGTCGGCTCCGAGATCTTGGCAGGCCTTGCACTTGTCGGCCGAGCCGGCGGTCGCGAACACCTTGGCCCCGAACGCCTTCGCGAGCTGGATCGCCGTCGTGCCGATGCCGGACGAGCCGCCATGGACGAGGAGGGTCTCGCCTTGCCGAAGCCGTCCGCGCTGGAAGACGTTGGTCCAGACCGTGAAGAAAGTCTCGGGGATGCAGGCGGCCTCGATCATCGAGAAGCCTTCGGGCACCGGCAGGCACTGCCCCTCCGGCGCGGTGCAGTACTCGGCATAGCCGCCGCCGGCGACGAGCGCGCAGACGCGGTCGCCGCGCTTCCAGCGCTTCACGTGATTGCCGACCGCGACGACCGTGCCGGCGATCTCGAGCCCCGGTATGTCCGTCGTGCCGGGCGGCGGCTCATACATGCCCCGCCGCTGCAACACGTCCGGCCGGTTCACCCCCGCGGCCGCGACCTCGATGAGCACCTCGTCCGGCCCGACCTTCGGCATGTCGCGCTGCGCCGGCTTGAGGACGCCGGGCTCGCCCGGCGCGGTGATCTCGACGGCGGTCATCTGGTCCGGGAGCTGCATCGGAGGTTCCGGTCTCGAGGAAACGTCAGCGCTCTTTAGCGCGGCGCCGCCCGAGGGGAAACCTCGGACGGCTCAAGCGCCGCGGCCGCGCAGGATGAGACGGTTCTGGCGCACCTCGTAGGAGGCGAGCCGCTCGAGGAAGCTCATGCCGAGGAGGTTCTCGCGCAGCACGCCGGGCTTCGTCACGAGCGCGCGCACGCGCCGCTCGTCGATCGAGCCGACGGCAAGGCGCTCGATCGTGACCTGTGCCGCCATGGTGATGCCGTTGGCGGTTGAGACCGGCGTCATGAACGCGAGCGTCGAGGGGGCGAGCCCGATCGCCTTCGCGGTCTCGTTCGTCAGGACCACGGTGCTGGCGCCGGTATCGAAGATGAACCGGAGGTCGCGGTCATTGACCCGGCCGTTGACGACGAAGCTGCCGTCCATGCGCCGCGTCACGACGACCTCTCCGCCCGGCGTGACCGTCGTCTCGCCCGGCATCAGCTCGCCGGCGATGCGACCTGCGACCTGCTGCAGCTCGGTGCGATAGCTGTAGAAGCCGACGAGCCCGATGAGCATCATGCTCCATAGCGCCATCGCGCGCAGGCCGTTGACCCAGCGGCCGCGGAACTCGGCGACGATCAGGCTCGCGACGAGAAGCGCCATCGCGCCGAGTGCGGCAACCGACGCGAACTCGCCCGGCGCAAGACCGAAGATCGGCGCCTCGGCCTGGTTCACGACCAGGATCGCCATGGCGAGGAGCACGATGCCGAGACCGACCGCGCCGGGCATCAGCCGGTCTCCTGAGGCGTGAAGGCGCTGCGCATCCGCTCATCGAGGCCGTTCATGATCGCAAGGCGCTCTTCTTCGCTCAGCCGGTACCAGGCGGCGATCTCTTCGCTCGTGCGCCCGCAGCCCTCGCACAACCCGGTGTCGGGATCGAGAATGCAGACGCGGATGCAGGGGGTCGAGATCGGCATGGTCGACAGTGCTCGAAAGCTATCTCGTTATGGGCGCGCCGCAATCAAGAGGCCGAGATAGGCCGCGATCTCGGCGAGCTGCTGAATCGCGCCGCCGACGTCGCCGCTCTGGCCGCCGATCAGCCGTTTCGACAGGCGGGTCATCGCCAGCGCGACGCCACCGGCGAGGAGGAACGCCAGGACGATGCCGGCAAAGGGAAGGGGAGAGCCGAGCACGGCCGAGAGCCCGAACGCAGCGCAGACGCCGAAGGCCAGGGCCACCGCGCCCCGCTCCGGCTGCCCGGCCGCGTAGGACGATCCCGTCATCCGCGCCGGCGGCAGAAGCGTCATCAGCAAAAGGCCTGCGCTGCGCGACAGCGCCGCGACGAGCACCACTGCCGCCGCCGCTCCGAGCGTGCCGATCCTCGCGAGGAGCTCGGTCAGGCATGCGACGCGCAAGACATAGGCGAGCACGAGCGCCGCGCCGCCGTAGGAGCCGATGCGGCTGTCCTTCATGATCTCGAGCCGGCGCTCCGGGGTCGATCCGCCGCCGAACCCGTCCGCCGTGTCGGCGAGGCCGTCCTCGTGGAAGGCGCCGGTGACGAGCGTCAGGCTCGCGACGGCGAGCGCCGCCGCGACGAAGGCGCCGAGCCCGAGCATCTGCGTCCCGACGAGCACCGCCGCCCCGACGGCCCCGATGATCGCGCCCGCGACCGGCAGCATCCGCGGCATGGTCGCGAAGTCCGGCGGCCCGTACGGGTCGCGCTCCCAGGCCGGCGCCGGCACAGGCAGGCGCGAATAGAACCGCAGGCACTTCAGGAGGTCGGCGTAAAGCGCGCGCAAGGCGGCGGCCGCATCGGCCCGTTCCGGACGCTCGCTCACGGACATCGCTTCACCCCCGCCCTCGTGCCGCCTATAGACGCGCCGCGGCCTTGGCTTGCGCCCCGCCGCTCCAGGAGTCCCGATGATCCCCGAGGCGGGCGGCACGCCGTTCGACGACATGCGCCGATTGATAGCCATGATGCCCGGCCCTGACGAGGCCGCGGCCGCGGCGGTGCGCGAGCGCGAGCGCAATCTGACGAAGCCCGCCGGCAGCCTCGGGCGGCTCGAATGGCTCGTCGAGTGGCTCGCCGCCTGGCAGGGCAAGGCGCCGCCGACGGTCGAACGACCGCTCGTCGCGGTCTTCGCCGCAAGCCACGGCGTCGCGGCGCGCGGCGTCTCCGCCTATCCGCCCGAGGTCAACCGGCAGATGCTCGAGAACTTCGCGGCCGGAGGCGCCGCGATCAACCAGATCTGCGCGAGCTTCAACCTCGGGTTCAAGGTCTTCGACCTTGCCCTCGATGTGCCCACCGCGGACATCGTCGCGGACGCCGCCATGGACGAGCGATCTTGCGTCGCCACCATGGCCTTCGGCATGGAGGCGATCGCGGGCGGCACCGACCTGCTGGCGGTCGGCGAGATGGGCATCGGCAACACCACGGTCGCCGCGGCGATCTACGCCGCCCTTTACGGCGGCGCGCCCGAGGCTTGGGTCGGGCGCGGCACCGGGGTCGACGACGCCGGCTATGCCCGCAAGCTCGAAGCGGTGACGGGCGCGCTCGCCCGTCACGCCGGCCATCTCGACGAGCCGCTCGAGGTGCTGCGCCGGCTCGGCGGCCGCGACGTCGCGGCGATCGCCGGCGCGATCGTCGCGGCGCGGCTGCAGCGCATCCCCGTGGTGCTCGACGGCTATGTGGCGACGGCCGCCGCGGCGGTGCTGCACGCGCTTGAGCCCGCCGCGATCGACCACTGCGTCGCCGGCCACCTCTCGGCGGAGGGCGCTCATCAGGCGGTGCTCGATCGCCTCGGCAAGATCCCGCTGCTGGCCCTCGGGATGCGGCTTGGCGAAGGCTCCGGCGCGGCGCTCGCGGTCGCCCTGATCCGCGCCGCCGCCGCCTGCCACCGCGGCATGGCGACATTCGACGAGGCGAGGGTGGCGGGGCGAATCGACCGTTCCTAGGCCGCCCGCGGCCGCCCCTTTGCCGCCTCGACCTCCACCGCCGGCAGTGCGTCCATGACGCGCGCGGCCGGGAAAGTGACGATCACCTCGGTGCCCTCGCGCGGCTTCGACTTCAGCTGGAAGCCGCCGCCGTGGATGTCGACGAGGCCCTTGACGATCGGTAGGCCGAGGCCCGAGCCCTGCTCGGCGGTCTTGATGGCGAGCGAGCCGCGCCCGAAGGACTGCATCACGATCGGGATCTCCTCTTCGGGAATGCCCGGTCCGGTGTCCTTGACGCTGAGATACTGCCCGCCCGAGGAGGTCCAGCCGACCTTGACCGCGATCTCGCCGCCGGGCGGCGTGAACTTGATCGCGTTCGAGAGCACGTTGAGCACGATTTGCCGAAGCGCCCGCTCGTCGGCCCAGAGCCGCGGCAGGGTCGGATCGATCATCTCCCGGACGGTCTGGTTCTTCGCCTTGGCGCGCAGGTTCAGCATGTGGCGGCAATCCTCGACCACGTAGGGGAGCTGCACCGCCTCCTCGCTCAGCTCGTAGCGCCCGGCCTCGATGCGCGAGAGGTCGAGGATCTCGTTGATGAGCGTGAGCAGGTGCTGGCCCGAGCCGTGGATGTCGCCGGCATACTCCCGATACGACGGCGAGGCGTGGGGGCCGAAGACCTCGTTCTTCATCACCTCGGAGAAACCGAGGATGGCGTTGAGGGGGGTGCGCAGCTCGTGGCTCATGGTGGCGAGGAAGCGCGATTTCGCGAGGTTCGCCTCCTCGGCGCGCCGGCGCGCCTCGTCGGAGTTCGCCTTCGCCTGCTCGAGCTCGGCGAAGATGGCATCCTTCTCGGCGCGGGACTGGAGCGTCGCGACGGCGCTGCAATAGAGGCGGTTCGCTAGGAAGATGAAGAAGAACTGCGCGCTCCCCGCCATCGCCATGAGCATGATGGTGTCCCTGTCGGGGGCCGAGAGCGTGAGCGTCAAGATCGCAAGCGCGACCGGCACGAGCCCGGCGTAGACGGCGGCCGGGATGGTCGCCGACAGCATCGCGATCAAGGCTGCGAGCATGACGAGGACGAACAGCAAAAAGCTGCGCGCACCCGCCGCCTCGACCGGGATCAGCACCTGGACGATAAGCGCCCAGCTCGCGCCCTGAAGGGTCTCGCCGAGGATGAACCGGCGGCGCCAGGTCTCGAGCGCGACGCTGTCCGGATCCTCGCGCAGGAAGCGCTGCGACAGCGTCAGCATCAACGCCATCGCGGCGGTGACGAGGATGAGCCACAGGAGCGCGTTCTGAAGCGGGATCCAGACCGTCGCGACGGCGCTGATGGCGGCCGCGAGCCCGAACAGCGGCACCGAGGCGCTCGTCCGGTACTCGGCGAAAAGCCGGATGAGCTCGTGGTCGAACGCCCGCTCGAGGCCGATCGACGAGGTCAGGCGCTCGCGGACGTTGCGAACGTCCTTCGCGAGGCGGCGCCGGCGCGAGCCGTCATCCGACGCCGGTCCGCGGACCCGGCCGATCATCTGCGCCGTCGACTGCACCATCACGCAACACGCAACCCGCCGGGCAGGCGACAGCCGACGCCCCGGCAAACTCACCCTGAAGGAGATTGGTTAACCATCCTCTTCCGGAGATCCGGAAGCCCATACAAGCCGCCGCTGCGCGGGCGCCCGGCCTCCTCAACCGAAGGAGCGTCCTACCAGCGGGAGTTGGCTACTTCGGAGACGGTCTCGGCCGTCTCCCTTTTTTGAAACCGCCGCTCATCGCGTCGAGAAGCTTTTGTGTTTCCGGCGTGTGTTTGACCGACAGGTGCCACGCCTGTCCGCGGCCCAAGCGGTTTTTCACCCGCGTCCGCTCGACGATCCCGAGCTTCAAAAGCTTCTGCAGGTTCCGGTGGATCTGACTGTGCATCTGCCCCGTCATCTCCGCGATTCGCGTTGCGGTCACCGGCTCGCTGTTCTGCAGCATCAGGATGAGCGTGAAGAGCGCAATCTGCTGCATCCGGGCAGAGCCGGTCTCACCAGGGAACACCTCTTCCAGGATGCGCTCGACGAACATGCGAATTAGCGCTTGCAAAGCGTCTAGCTGCATGACATTAGACTTTCATCCATGTGAAAGTTCAAGCGAGTCTCGTTGCGCACGTTTTCCCCTTACGCCAATGTCATTTATTGACCAACACGTCGGCGCTCGCGTCCGCTTGCGTCGCATAGTCTGCGGGCTGTCGGTCGACGAGTTGGCACGGACGCTCGGGACAACCGCCCCGACCGTCCAGGCCTACGAGCAGGGGAAGACCCACATTCCCGTTGTGGCGCTCATGACGCTCTCGCGAACGCTCGGCGTCGACACCTCGTATTTTTTCGCGACGATTCTGGAGGTCCTCGAGCGTCTGCCGGCGCAACCATCTCCAACGATGCATTGACCGCCAGCCGCAGAGAGCCCGACGGCGCAATCCGGGGTGCCCACCCCTCATGTGCGCCAGCGCACATCCGGCCAGGGCGCTTCGGCGTACAAAGGCGATGTTTCCTCCTGACCCTCGAGACTCCTGGCGCGGCGAAAGCCGCGCCTTTTCTTTCCGGCTCGGGATCCAACCTGCAATCGCCGGGCGCTCGGCGCCGCGCTGAAAGCTTGGCCGATTGACTCGACCGCGCTCGCCGTGGTTCGGATTCGCCCGAAGGGGGCCCTCGATGAAGCTTTACGACGCCGGCCGGGCGCCGAACCCGCGCCGGGTGCGGGTATTTCTCGCCGAGAAAGGCGTCACGGTCCCGGTCATCTCGATCGACCTTGCCCGGCTCGAGCACAAGGCGCCGGCCTATGTCGCCGTCAACCCGCTGCAGCGAACCCCTGCTCTCGAGCTCGACGACGGCACCGTCATCAGCGAGTCGATCGCGATCTGCCGCTACTTCGAGGAACTGCATGCGGAGCCGCCGCTGTTCGGCACCGGCGCGCTCGAGCGGGCGCATGTCGAGATGTGGCAGCGGCGCCTCGAGTTCGGCCTGCTCGGCACGGTCGCGGCGGTGTTCCGCCACCTCCACCCGGCGATGGCCGAGATGGAGGTGCCGCAGGTCGCGGCTTGGGGCGAGACCAACAAGCCGCGAGTCATCGAGTTCCTGCGCTTTCTCGACGGCGAGCTCGCCGACCGCCGGTTCATCGCCGGCGACCGCTTCTCGGTCGCCGACATCACCGGGCTCGTCGGGCTCGATTTCATGAAGCCGGCGAAGCTCAGTCTCCCGGACGAACTTGCGAACGTGCGGCGCTGGCATGCGGAGCTCGCCGCCCGCCCAAGCGCGCGGGCGTGACGCCATGCGCCTGACGGTCGTCGGCTGCGGGGACGCGTTCGGATCGGGCGGGCGGGCAAACACGTGTTTCTTCATCGAGACCGCGGCGGCGGCGATCGCGCTCGATTTCGGCGCCACCTCGCTCGTCGCGATGAAGCGGCTCGGGATCGACCCCAACCGCATCGACGCGGTGATGCTGTCGCACCTCCACGGCGACCATTTCGGCGGCCTGCCGTTCCTCTTCCTCGACGCCCAGTTCGACAGCCACCGCGACAAGCCGCTGACCGTCATCGGCCCGGTCGGCACGGGCGAGCGCGTCAGGGCGGCGATGGAGGTATTCTTCCCCGGCTCGTCCGGAAACCGGTGGAAATTCGCGCTGAACGTCGTCGATCTGCCGGTCGGCCAGGACCACGCCCATGCCGACCTTCGCATCCGCACGACCCAGGTGGTCCACCCCTCGGGCGCGCCCTCGACCGCCGTGCGGCTCACCGACGGCGCCAGCACCCTCGTCTATTCCGGCGACACGAGCTGGACCGAGGCGCTCGTCGAGGCAGCGCAGGGGGCGGACCTCTTCATCACCGAATGCTACCGGCTCTCGGGCGCTCCGGTCGCCCATCTCAGCCTCGAGGAGATCGATGCCAACCGCTCCCGCTTCGGCGCCCGGCGCATCATGCTGACGCATATGAGCGCGGAGGTGCTCGACAAGCTCGCCGAGATCGAAGCGCGCGGCTATCTCCCGGCGCATGACGGGCTCACCCTCGATATCTGACGACGCGCTCGCGCCGGTCATCGCCGGGCTGCGCGCCTGCCGCATCTGCCGCGACCAGCCGCGCTACGGGGCGCCGCTCGCGCACGAGCCGCGTCCGGTCATCCAGGCCGGCGCCGGCGCGCGGCTGTGCATCGCGAGCCAGGCGCCCGGAACGCGCGCGCATGCGAGCGGCCGTCCCTTCACCGATGCTTCGGGCGTGCGGCTGAGGACCTGGCTCGGCATCCCCGAGGAGGTCTTCTACGATTCGGCGCGCGTCGCCATTGTCCCGATGGCGTCGTGCTTCCCGGGCCAGGACGCCAAGGGCGGCGACCTGCCGCCGCGGCGCGAATGCGCCGAGACCTGGCGCGCTCCGATCTTCGCCGCGCTGCCGCGGCTCGAGCTGATCCTCACGATCGGATTAAACGCGCAAAGCTGGCATCTCGGCCCGGATTGCGACTCCGGCCTCACCGCGACCGTGAAGCGCTGGCGTGCGATCGTCGCCGCGCCGCGCCGCCCGCGCATCCTGCCGATGCCGCACCCGTCCTGGCGCAACAACGGCTGGCTCAGGAAGAACCCGTGGTTCGAGGCCGAGCTGGTGCCGGCGCTCCAGAACGAGGTGCGGGCACTCCTCGCATGAGGCGCGGCGTCACGCTTTCCCCACTTTTGGCCGAGAGACCGTTCAACCGCGTCCGCATCGGCTAAGGTGAGGCGGCCCCGAGAGCCGCAGGGATCAAGATCGTGATTCTCCGACATGTCCTCGCGACCGCCTTCCTCCTCCTCGCGTCTCTCGCCGCAGGAGCCGCCCGGGCCGAGCCGCGCCTCGCGCTCGTGATCGGACAGGGCGCCTATGCGGCCGGAGAGCTGCCGACCGCGGTCAATGACGCTGCCCTTGTCGGGCAGACCCTCACCAGCGCCGGCTTCGAGGTCGTCCAGGGGCGCGACCTCAACCAGGGCGATCTGCGCCGCATCATCCGCGACTTCCTCGACGGGGTGCAGACGGCGACGCCCGACACCACGGTCGTGATCTACGTCGCCGGCCACGCGCTTCAGGTCGAGGGCGAGGACTACCTCGTCCCGATCGATGCGCGCATCGCCCGCGAAAGCGATGTCCCGATCGAGGGCTATCGCGTCTCGGATATCATCCGCTCGCTCTCGGCGACCCCCGGCGCGACGCGGCTCGTGACTCTCGACGCGGCACGGGCATATCCGCTGCCGCCCGGCGGACAGGGCCTGGCGCGTGGGCTCGCGATCGTTGAGCCACCGCCGAGCTTCCTCGTCGCGTTCTCGGCAGCGCCCGGTGCCGTCGCGCCGGAAGGGCAGGGGCCGTACGGCGCCTACGCCACCGCCCTCGTCGAGATGATGCGCGAGCCGGGCATCGATCCGGCCGGTCTCTTCGCGCGGGTCAGGCTCCGGGTGCACGAGATCACCCGCGGCCGCCAGACGCCCTGGCACGCCGCGAACCTCAACGCGCCGTTCACGTTCTTCGAGCCGGTCGAGGCGACGGCGGCAGCGCCGGTTCGCGAGCGCCGGATCGCCTCCGCCTCGGCCGAGGACGCCTACAGCTTCGCGGTCGAGCAGGACACGATCCAGGCCTATCAGGAATTCCTGCGGGCCTATCCCGGCCATCCGCTTGCGGGCCGAGTCAAGCTGCTGCTCGCCGCGCGCCGCGAGGCGGTGATCTGGCGCCGCACGGTGCTGCGCAATTCGCCCGAGGCTTACTGGACGTATTTGCGGCGCTATCCCAACGGCCCGCATACCTCCGACGCGCGCCGGCGCCTGACCAGGCTCTCCGTCCCGGTCGCGCCGCCGCCGGATTTCGACGAGGTCGCCTATCGAGACGTGCCGGCGCCGCTGCCCGGCGAGGTCATCGAGATCCGCGAGACGGTCTACGTCGACACCGACCTGCCGCCGCCGCCGCGAGCGCCGGTCTACCTCCTGCCCGAGCGGGACGAGTACATCACCCGGCTCGAGGCGCCGCCGCCGGCGCCCGCCCGCGGCATCCTCCCGATCCCGATCCCGATCCCGATTCCGCTGCGGGCGCGGGCGCCGGCGGAGTTCCGCCCGCCGATCGCGCCGCTCACGCCGCAAGGGCCGGTCACGATCCCGCTTGCGGCGCCGCCGCTGCAGGCGCGGCCGGGCGCGCCGCCCGCCGGTGCTCGTCCGGGTCAATTCGCGCCCCAGCCGCAGGCCGGTCCGGCACAGCCCGGCGTCCCAGGCCAGCCGGGATTGCGCGGTCCGATCACACCGCTGGTGCAGCAGCAATCGCAGCCCGCCGCCGCGGCGCCGTCCGTCGGTGCGACCGATGCGTCCGCACCTGCGGCGTCACTACCCGCCGCCGCTTCCGGCGCGGCGGTGCGGCCATCATCGCTGCCGCCCGGGACCGGTCCCGGCCAGCCGAGGAGCCCAGGGGCGGCAGGAACGCGACCGGGCGCGGTTGGAACCGGCGCCCCGCCCGGCGCGGCGGGCGCCGCCCCGCAACCGAGTCCGGGCGCGATCAGGCCTGGGCCGCAGCCCGGCGGTCCCGGTGCTGCCGGGGCGGCCGGTATTCCCGGCCCGCGTCCCGGCGCGATCACGCCGGCCCCGGGTTCCTATGGCACGCCGGGCTCGACGCCAGCCGCCGGTCAGCCGGGTGCTTCGGCCCCGGGATCCGCGACCGCGCCTGCGCCGGCCGCCACGACCGCCCCCGGCGCCTCGCCTGGCGCGGCAACCGCGCCGGCCCGGCAGGGCGCCCGCCAACCGTCCGGGGCGCCACTCGGTCAGGGGGCGGGCGCACGCGGGCCCGGTTCGCCGGCGGGGCAAGCCGGCGCGGCATCTCCCGACGAGATGCGCCGGCGTCAGCCTGGAACGCCGGGGCGTCCGCCCGGTGCGGCTCGGCCCGCCGCGCCCGGCCTTCAAGCGCCGCCGGGCGCCGCAGCGCCCCGCCCGCCGACGCCGCGAACCCAACCGCCGCCGGAAGGCGCCGCGGCGATCCAGCGTGTCCCGCGCCCGACGCCGCCGGACGCGCCGCGAGCCACGCCGCCGCAGGCGGCGCCCGCAGCAGCTGTGCAGCGCCCGGCACCGCCCGTCGTCGCGCAGCCCCCTGGCGCGGCCGGACCGACGCCCGGCGCCCCGCCCGCGCAGCAGCAGGTCAAACCTGCCGCACCCCCGGCTGCTGCCGCGCCGAGACCGGCCGCAGCACCGCCGGGCGGACCGCCGAAATGCGTGCTGCCGAACGGTCAGCCCTGCCCGCGGCCTTGACGCGAGGATCAGCGCCGCGGCGGCAAGGCCCGCCCGGCGAAGCCTCTATCCTTCGAGCCGCGCGATGAGGCTCGAGGTATCCCAGCGGCGGCCGCCCATCTTCTGGATCTCGGCGTAGAACTGGTCGACGAGCGCCGACACCGGCAGCTGGGCGCCGTTCTTGCGCGCCTCGTCGAGGCAGATGCCGAGGTCCTTGCGCATCCAGTCGACCGCGAAGCCGAAGTCGAACTTGCCCTGGTTCATGGTCTTGCCGCGGTTCTCCATCTGCCAGGAGCCAGCGGCGCCCTTGGAGATGACGTCGAGCACCGCCTCGATGTCGAGGCCGGCGCGCTTGCCGAAGTGGATGCCTTCGGCAAGGCCCTGCACGAGGCCGGCGATGCAGATCTGGTTGATCATCTTGGTGAGCTGGCCGGAGCCTACGGGCCCGAGGAGGCGGCAGGCGCGGGCATAAGCCATGATCACCGGCTCGACCTTGCCGTAGGGCTCCGGCTCGCCGCCGCACATGACGGTGAGGGCGCCGTTCTCGGCGCCGGCTTGGCCGCCCGAGACGGGCGCGTCGACGAAGCCGACGCCCTTTTCCGTCGTCTTGGCGTGAAGCTCGCGCGCGACGAGCGCCGAGGCGGTGGTGTGGTCGACGAGGGTCGCCCCCGCCTTCATGCCGGCAAGCGCGCCATCCGGTCCGAGCACCACCTGGCGCAGGTCGTCGTCGTTGCCGACGCAGGAGAAGACGATCTCCTGGCCCTCGGCCGCCTCGCGCGGGGTCTTGCCGACGCGGCCGCCGTTCTCCGAGACCCATTTCTCGGCCTTCGCCGTGGTGCGGTTGTAGACCGTGACCTCGTGGCCTTTGGCCTTGAGGTGACGCGCCATCGGATAGCCCATGACGCCGAGACCGAGGAACGCGACCTTCGCCATCGCCGGAAGCCTTTCAAGTGGTGAGGAGCGCCTCGGCGCCGCGACGGTTCTACGGGCGGCGGGAAAGAGCGTCAAACGCCGCTCGTTCCGCCAATCCAAGCGCGATTCCCGCAATCCCGCGGCCGTCAGCCTTTGGTGTCGAAGGGAAAGTACCTCGCGCGGATGCGGTCGTAGGTGCCGTCTTCGATCACGCTGTCGAGCGCGCGGTCGAACAGCGCCTTGAGCTCGGCGTCGCTCTTGCGCAGCCCGATACCGACGCCGGCTGAGTAGAAGGCGGGATCGAAGGGCGCGTCGGCGACGAGCCGGCAGCAGCGCATGCCTTCCGGACTGTCGAGGAACCTTGTCATGGCGAGCTTGTCGCCGAGCACGAGGTCGAGGCGCTCGGCGCCGAGGTCGAGGTTCGCGTCCTCGAGCTTGCCGTAGCTCTTCACCTCCGCCTCGGGATAGCGCTCCTCGAGGAAGCGAGCGTGCTGGCTGTCGGCGATCGTGCCGATGGCCTTGCCGGCGAGCGCCGCCGGCGCGACCGCGGCGATCGCGCTCTCCTTGCGCGCCACGAAGGCCGCCGGAATGCGGTAATAGGGCTTCGAGAAGGCGATACGGGCCTGGCGCTTCTCGGTGATCGCGAGCGAGGCCATGATGGCATCATACTCGCCCCGAAGCAGGCCTTTGATCATCCCGTCCCACTCGTGGATCGCGAAGGTGCACCTCGCCTTCGCCGCCTCGCAGAGGGCCCGTCCAAGCTCGACCTCGAAACCCTGCGGCTCGTTGCCCTCGAGGTAGTTGAAGGGCGGGAAGGCGCCTTCCGTCGCGATCCGAATCGTCCGCGCTTCCTCGGCCGTGGCCGCCGACAAGAGGCACGCGAGCACAGACAGGCGGATGGCGAGGATCGATCTTTTCATGGGAGCCCGGCGCCGCAGCTTGGCACGCGGATGTCCGCCGTCCAAGCATCGGTGGCGGGCGCGAGGGGCCGAGGGGCGGCGGCGAAAGGTTAAGACCACGTCGACGAAGATTACCCTTGCGTAAACGGCCAAGTTGCGGGTCTTATCACCAAGCCCGGCAACGCGGGCCCAGAGGGAAGCCCCGCAAAGGGGGGAGGAGAACCCGAATGAAACGTCGTCAATTCCTGGAGGCGGCCGGCGTCGGCCTTGCGGCCACGGCGGTTGCGAAGCCCGCGATCGCCCAGTCCACGCCCGAGATCAAATGGCGCCTGAGCTCGGGCTTTCCGAAGTCGCTCGACACCATCTATGGCGGCGCCGAAACCATCGCCAAATACGTCGGCGAAGCATCCGACGGCAAGTTCCAGATCCAGCCCTTCGCGGCGGGCGAGATCGTCGGCACGTTTCAGCTCGCCGATGCGGTTTCGAACGGCACCGTCGAGATGGGCCAGACCGCGTCCTACTACTACGTCGGCAAGGACCCGACCTTCGCCTTCCCGACGGCGATTCCATGGGGGCTGAACCCGCGCATGGAAAACGCCTGGATGTATCACGGCGGCGGCATCGACCTGATGAACGAGTTCTTCGCCAAGCATAATCTGTACGGCATGCCGGCCGGCAACACCGGCACGCAGATGGGCGGCTGGTTCCGCAAGGAGATCAAGACCGTCGCCGACCTGCAGGGCCTGAAGATGCGCATCGGCGGCCTTGCCGGCCAGGTGCTGCAGAGGCTCGGCCTCGTGCCGCAGCAGATCCCGGGCGGCGAGATCTATCCGGCGCTGGAGCGCGGCACGGTCGACGCCGCCGAGTGGGTCGGGCCCTACGACGACGAGAAGCTCGGCTTCAACAAGGTCGCGCCGTACTACTACTATCCGGGATTCTGGGAGGGCGGCGCCCAGATCACCGCCTTCACCAACCTCGCAAAGTGGAACGAGCTGCCGAAGGCCTACAAGAGCCTGCTCACGGCAGCCTGCGGCTACGCCAACATCGACATGCAGGCGAAATACGACGCCCGCAACCCGGCGGCGCTGCGCCGGCTCGTCAGCGGCGGCGCCCAGCTGCGGCCGTTCCCGCAGGAAATCCTCGAGGCGAGCTACAAGGCCGCGAACGACCTCTACGACGAGCTCTCGGCCAAGAACCCGGAGTGGAAGAAGGTCTACGAGCCCTACCGCGCCTTCCGGAGCGAGGAATACCTCTGGTTCCAGGTCGCCGAGTACACCTACGACAACTTCATGATCCGCGCCCGCGCGCGGGGGTAGGTTCGCCTGCCACACGTCCAAGGCCCCGGGTTCGCCCGGGGCTTTTTTACGTGGTTTTCATGCACGTCGATGGGCGCAGGGCGGGCGTAGCGAAGGAGCCACGGACGGTGGTGCGCGTGGCGTTCCGCTGAGCGGTCGTCACGGGTGCACGCCTGTACGCAGGGCGTTGCGTCGTGTCCCGCGTGACGATGCACGCAACGGTCCGCGCAACGGCGCGAGACGAGCAGACGCATTGAGCGGACATCACGAATTGCCACGCCGTCGATCAGCATCTTTCATCGATCGGTGGGCACGCCCGCCATTGACGCGGCGCGGG
>DAINQO010000043.1:13518-18601 GCA_036742625.1 Microvirga sp. | reverse complement strand
TCCATGATCAGCACGGTCTTGCCGACGCCGGCGCCGCCGAAGAGGCCGATCTTGCCGCCCTTGGCGTACGGCGCGAGGAGGTCGACGACCTTGATGCCGGTGACGAGGATCTGCGCCTCGGTCGCCTGCTCGGCATAGCTCGGCGCCGGCTGGTGGATGGCCCGTCTCGCTTCGGCCGGAACCGGGCCCGCCTCGTCGACCGGCTCGCCGATGACGTTGATGATGCGCCCGAGCGTGCCGAGGCCGACCGGCACCGCGATCGGCTCTCCCGTGTCGCGCACCTCCTGGCCCCGCGTGAGGCCCTCGGAGGTGTCCATGGCGACGCAGCGCACGGTCGATTCGCCGAGCTGCTGGGCCACCTCGAGGACGAGACGGTTGCCCTGGTTCTGAGTCTCGAGCGCGTTCAGGATCTCGGGCAGATGGCCGTCGAACTGCACGTCGACGACGGCGCCGATCACCTGCGTGATGCGGCCGGTGGCGTTGGCGCCGGGCTGCCCGGCGGCCGGGCGGGTCATGGTGAGCTCAGCCATCGTATCCTCGTTGTCGTTGTCTTCGTTAGAGCGCCTCGGCGCCCGAGATGATCTCGATCAGTTCCTTGGTGATCTGGGCTTGGCGCGTGCGGTTGTAGAGCGTCGTCTGCTTCTTGATCATGTCGCCGGCGTTGCGGGTGGCGTTGTCCATGGCGCTCATGCGCGCGCCCTGCTCGGAGGCCGCGTTCTCGAGGAGGGCGCGGAAGATCTGGACCGTGAGATTGCGCGGAAGCAGGCTCTCGAGGATCTCGTTCTCGCCGGGCTCGTACTCGTAGACGGCTTCGCCATCGGCGCTACCACCGGCGCCGATCTCGGCCGGGATGATCTGCTGCGCCGTGGGGATCTGGGCGATGATCGACTTGAAGCGCGAGTAGAACAGCGTCGCGACGTCGAACTCGCCGTTCTCGAAGCGCTCGAGAATCTTCTGCGCCACCATATCGGCGTGCTCGAAGCCGAGCTGGCGCGCGCCGCGCAGGTCGACGAAGTCGATGATGCGGTTCGCGAACTGCCGCCGCAGGATGTCGTAGCCCTTTTTGCCGACGCAGATGATCTTGACGTCCTTGCCGTCGGCCAGAAGCCAGTTGGCGTGGTCGCGGGCGAGGCGCGCGATCGACGAGTTGAAGGCGCCGCACAGGCCGCGCTCGGCGGTGCAGACGACGAGGAGATGCACGCGGTCTTGGCCGGTGCCGGCCAAGAGCCGTGGCGTCTCGGGACCGGGGACGAGGCCCGAGGCAAGGTTGCCGAGCACCTGGCCCATGTGCTGCGCGTAAGGGCGCGCCGCCTCCGCGGCGCTCTGCGCACGACGCAGCTTTGCCGCCGCGACCATCTGCATGGCCTTGGTGATCTTTTGCGTCGCCTTCACCGAGGCGATGCGGTTGCGCAGATCCTTCAGCGAAGGCATGGCTCGACCTTCTCCCCTCCCCCTTGCGGGGAGGAGCCGGGGGTGGGGGTCGCGGGGCAGAAGGCGCCGCCGGAGCGATCTGCCCCGCGACCCCCCTCCGCCCCCTTCGGGGGCACCTCCCCCGCAAGGGGGGAGGAAACGAACGCCGCCTTCATCAGCTGAACGACTTCGCGAACGCCTCGACCGCGCTCTTCAGCTTGCCCGCGGTGTCGTCGGCGAGGTCGCGCGAGGTGCGGATCGCGTCGAGGATCTCCGGGTGCTTGCCGCGGACGGTCGAGAGCAGTCCCTCCTCGAAGGCGCGCACGCGGTTCACGGGGAGCGGATCGAGATAGCCGTTGACGCCGGCGTAGATCACGACCACCTGCTCCTCCATCTTGAGCGGCGAGAACTGCGGCTGCTTCAGGAGCTCGGTCAGCCGCGCGCCGCGATTGAGGAGGCGCTGCGTCGCTGCATCGAGGTCGGAGCCGAACTGCGCGAAGGCCGCCATCTCCCGGTATTGGGCAAGCTCGCCCTTGATGCGGCCGGCGACCTTCTTCATCGCCTTCGTCTGGGCGGCCGAGCCGACGCGCGACACCGACAGGCCGACGTTCACGGCCGGGCGGATGCCCTGATAGAACAGGTCGGTCTCGAGGAAGATCTGGCCGTCGGTGATCGAGATGACGTTCGTCGGAATGTAGGCCGAGACGTCGTTCGCCTGGGTTTCGATGATCGGGAGCGCGGTGAGCGAGCCCGAGCCGTTGTCGTCGTTCAGCTTCGCGGCGCGCTCGAGGAGCCGCGAGTGGAGGTAGAACACGTCTCCGGGATAAGCCTCGCGGCCGGGCGGACGGCGGAGCAGCAGCGACATCTGGCGATAGGCGACGGCCTGCTTCGACAGGTCGTCATAGGTGATCATCGCGTGCATGCCGTTGTCGCGGAAGAACTCGCCCATGGCGCAGCCCGAGAACGGCGCCAGGAATTGCATCGGCGCCGGATCCGACGCGGTCGCCGCGACGACGATCGAGTATTCGAGCGCGCCGTGCTCCTCCAGCGTCTTCACGAACTGGGCGACCGTCGAGCGCTTCTGCCCGATCGCGACGTAGACGCAGTAGAGCTTGATCGACTCGTCCGGCTGCTGGTTCAGCGGCTTCTGGTTCAAGATGGTGTCGAGGACGATCGCCGACTTGCCGGTCTGGCGGTCGCCGATGATGAGCTCGCGCTGGCCGCGGCCGATCGGGATCAGCGCATCGATCGCCTTGAGGCCGGTCGCCATCGGCTCGTGCACGGATTTGCGCGGAATGATGCCCGGCGCCTTGACGTCGACCCGGCGGCGCTCGGTGGTGGCGATCGGCCCCTTGCCGTCGATCGGGTTGCCGAGCGCGTCGACGACGCGGCCGAGGAGGGCCTTGCCGACCGGCACGTCGACGATCGCGCCGGTGCGCTTCACGGTCTGGCCTTCGGCGATCTCGCGGTCGGAGCCGAAGATCACGATGCCGACGTTGTCGACCTCGAGATTCAACGCCATGCCGCGGGTGCCGGATTCGAACTCGACCATCTCGCCGGCCTGGACGTTGTCGAGGCCGTAGCAGCGGGCGATGCCGTCGCCGACCGACAGCACCTGGCCGACCTCGGTGACCTCGGCTTCGGCGCCGAAATTCTCGATCTGCTGCTTCAGGATGGCGGAGATTTCGGCGGCTCGGATGTCCATCTTGAGGACCTCTTTTCCTTCAACGTTCGAGAATGAGCGCGGGCGCGGCCCTAGCGGGCCTCGCGCATCGCGAGACGGATGGCGTTGAGCTTGGTGCGCAAGGAGGCGTCGACCATGCGGCTGCCGATGCGAACCACGAGGCCGCCGATCAGCGCCGGATCGATCTTCACGTCGAGGTCGATCTCGGCCTTGGCGACGTCGCGGAGCGCCGATCTGATCTCGCCGAGCACCCGCTCGGAGGGCTGCTCCGCGAGCCGCACCTCGGCCTGGACGATGCCCTTCGACTTGGCGACGAGGGCGCGGAAGCCCCGGATCATGTCGGGCAGCGCGAACAGCCGCCGGTTCCCTGCGACGAGGCGGATGAAGTTCTGGGCGAGCCCGCGGATGCCGGCCCGTTCGAGGATCGCCGTGACGGCCTTCTCCTGCGCCTCGGCGCTGAAGACCGGGCTCCGGATCAGCCGCCGCAGATCCTCGCTCTCGCGGATGAGCGCGTCGAAGGCGTCGAGGTCGCGGGCGACCGCGTCGATCGCCTTGTTTTCGCGTGCGAGCTCGAACAGCGCCGAGGCGTAGCGTCCTGCGACGCCCGACACGACGGTATCGCCTTGCGAAGCTTTGCCAGCCACCGGCTTCTCTCTTGCTCTCACGGGCCACGGCAGCGCCGGAACGGCGGCTTTCCGGCCCGTCAGGTCATTGGATTGGACTGCGCAATCGGGGAAGACGAATGCCCCGCGGCGCCGTGCCGTTAGCATGGGCTCCAGGGGGGTGCAACGGGTGTCGAGGCCGCTTCGGCTGCCGGGCCGCCCCGCCGAAACCGCAACCCAATCTTGTGGGCAGGCGCAAACCGTGCAGAAATTCATGGCCGGGGGGCAGCCGCATGACTTTCATTCCCATTCTCGTCGTCTTGGTCGCCCTTGCCGCAGGGCTCGCTCGCATCGGATTTGAAAAGCCGCCCGGCGCGCCCATCAACGCATTGACGGCGAAGGACCTGTCCGTCTGCCTCCGCGACGGCAAGGAAATCCCGGCGGCGACGAAAGTCGCGCTCGTGCCGCTGTCCTGGGAGACGTCGAGCGCGGCCAAGCTCGGGCGTGCGGACAAGATCGCCTTCGTGGCGACCGCGCCGATCCAGGTGGAAATCGCGCCGGCAGACCGGGAAGCGGCGGACAAGAGCACGACGATCCCCGGTTCCCGCTCCTTCACGGTCGGCAAATCGGCCGGAGCCTTCGAGTTCGAGCTTGAGGACGGCAAGGGGGTCATGCTCCACCGGGGCGATGCCCGGTTCCTGCTGCAGCCGTCCCATCCGCTCCGTTTCGGCCCCGCCGACAACGTCACCTACCGCATCACGCTCCAGGACGTGAAATTCGCGTCGAAGGACGAGGGCGGGAAGAAGGTCCCGGTGCTGCCGGTCGGGCAGCAGGGAACCGTGTACTTGGGCGCGGGCCAGACGGTGATGTCGCTCCAGCCGATCTCCCCGGCGTTCTGGATGTTCGAAACGCCGCCCGTCCTCACCCCACTCCGCGGTTTCGGGCAGGGGGGCCAAGCCGACCTGACCATCGAGGCGCGGCAGCCGGGAGTCGGCTTCGGCGACACAGGTTTCGGGCTGAGGGCGTGCGTCCGCCAGGATGAGGCCTACGAGCTCGCGCGCACGGAGCCTCAGGGATCGAAAAAGCCGGGCGAGATCAGGGGCTGGCGGACGGCCGGCATCGTGGACACGAAGCCCCGGGAGGCGGGCGCTGCGACGGTCCGCCTGTCGCTTCCCTCCGACATCCTGCCGGCGTGGGGATGGATGGTCCCGATCCACATCGCGGTCGTCAGCCTCGATGGGCAGTACATGTCTTTCGGGGGCCTGACCGCCATCGGCAAATGGCCCAGCGCGCTGATCGCGACGCTCGTGACCGTGTTGCTGTTCGGGTGGCTCGGCAAGCTACGCCGAAGGGACCTCGAGCCGGCTCCGGCAGCACCGGCTCCGGC
>DAINQO010000043.1:0-13418 GCA_036742625.1 Microvirga sp. | reverse complement strand
CCGGCTCCGGCAGCACCGGCTCCGGCGGCACCGGCTCCGGCGGCACCGGCTCCGGCGGCACCGGCTCCGGGCGGCACTTGGCTCAGCCGCTCCTGGAATACTTCCTCGGAATGGATCGCCGGCCTTTTCATCGGACCCGACAAGGACCCGAGCCTCTCCCTTTTCCAGATCTTCTTCTGGACGGTGATCACTGTCTGGGGGCTCGCCTATGTGTATGTCGTCACGGGCAGCCTCTTGAGCATGACCCAGAGCATGATGTGGCTGCTCGGGATCGCCGGCACCGGCTCCGTCATAGCGCGGTGGATCTCGTCGGGCACGTCCGGGGGCTCGACGTCGCAGCCGCCCGGAGGAAGCATCGCGATCGTGGCCGCCCCCGCCGGCGCGAGGCCGAAGCCGCTGGCGTTCTGGCAGCTCCTTAGCACGGCGGGGCAGTTCGACCTCTTGAAGCTGCAGCTCTTTGTCTTCACCCTGCTGATCGGGGCCTACGTCGCATGGCGCATCGCGGACACCGGCGCGTTTCCGGAACTCGATACGAACACGCTCCTCCTGCTCGGGGTCAGCCAGGGCGTCTACATCGGCGGCAAGATCGCCAGCACAACGGCCCTCAGTCGCGCTCAAGCGCTGAAGGCCGAATTGGACCTGACGAAGGAAGCCCGCAAGAACGCCGACGACGAAGTCAAGCGGCTGGCCACGAAGCGCGCGGACCTCGAGGCCAAGAAGACCGCCGGCACCATCACGGCGTCGGAGGACAAGGACCTGCAGGCCCTTCCGGCTCTCATCAAGCAGGCAGAAGAGAAGGCGAAGGATCTCGGCGAGAAGACCGCTAAACTGGAAAAGGACTACGCCGCGGCGCTCAAGGAGATGGGACTTATCCAAGCCTCGAGCTGATGCTCCCCGGACGTTCCCTTCAGTTCGCCATGAGCCCCCGGATGCGCTGGACGACGGCGGCGCTGTCGTAGGGCTTGACGATCGGCGGGCCGGCTTCGCAGAGCTCGCCCGCAAGCTCGGCGGCGCTGTAGAGGCCGGAGGATAGGATCACCTTCACGTCCGGATGGCGCTTGCGGATCCAGCGCGCGAGCTCGAGGCCGCTCGAGCGGCCCGGCAACTCGAGGTCGGTGAGCACCACGTCGATCTTGAGGCCGGCCTCGAAGACCGACACCGCCTCCTCGGGACCGCCGGCCTCGAAGACGCGATAGCCGCAGTCCCGCAGATAGTCGGCGATGACGAGCCGGACCAGCACCTCGTCGTCGACGACGAGCACCGTCGGGGTGGTCCTGTCCTGAGCGGTCGTGGCCAAGCTTGCAGGCATGTCGCGGCAACGCTTGTCTCGGCGCGATTGTTCCGGGCGGTGTTCCTGGGCGGCAAGCTCGGCCTTTTTTTCGCGGGAGGACTGCGTGCGGCCTTGTTGCTGCCTCAAACGGGCGTTTGAAATTCGAACAGACGTTTTAACAGGGGCGCAGGGCGATGGCTGGATTGTCACGGGTTGGAAGCCGACTTTGGTCGTTCGCATGGCGCAACGCGCTGCCGCAGATCGCCGTATCCAGCGCGGCGACGGTGATCGGCTCGCTCGTGATCGCAACCGTTCTGCCCTCAGGCCGGAACTCGGCGCCGCCCCAGCCTGTTGCCGAGCAGGCGAGGCCGGCGGCAGTTCCCCTGGCGCAGCTCTGGCCGCGCCAGGATCCCGCGCGGCTGTTCAGCCTCTCGCTCGAGCTTGCCCCGGGAGCGACGACCGCGACGGCTCCGGCTCTCGCCGAGGCCGCGGCCGGTCCGAAGGCGCGGGCTGCTGCGCCGCCACGACCCGACGCGCCGAAGGCTCGCCGGGTCCGCGTCGCCGCCGCCGACGTGCTGCCGCCGCCGCGCCCGGCGTCGCTCGCCATCGCGGCCGAAGCCGCCCCGAGCGAGCCGACGGAATCGCCGCGCCTGTTCGGCCTGAAGCTACCCGGCAGCCTTGCCCGCGTCGGCGGCAATGTCGCGACCACGGTCGCCTCGCTCGGCGAGCGCATCTGGGACCAGCTCCCCTGACCGCCTCCCGTGTCGTTTAGCGTCGCGTGACCCGACCCGCCGACCTGACCCGCCAAGCCTTGATCACGGCGGCGCTCGCGGTCTTTGCCGAGAAGGGCTTCACGGCCGGCTCGGTCCGCGACATCACGCGTCGCGCCAAGGCCAACGGCGCCGCCGTCAACTACCACTTCGGCGGCAAGGAGGGGCTTTATCGCGAGGTGCTGCGGAACGCGCTTGCGGCATTCGAGAACAACGCCCGAGTCGACGACGCCGAGGCTGAGACGCTGCCCCGTCGGGAGGCGCTCGCGCGCTTCGTCCGCCAGCAGCTCGTGCCGCTGACGAAGCGAGACCAGTTCAGCCGCTACCTGCGCCTGTTCGCCTGGGAGCAGGTCAGCGCCAGCGACGTGTTCCGCGACTTCATCGCCACCGAGGAGCTGCCGATCCTCTCGGCCGCGGGCCGGATCGTGCGCCGCTACCTGCCGGAAGATGCGGGCGCGGAGGAGCTGGCCGTCACGACCCTTTGGCTGATCCACCAGCCGACGGCTTTCATCCGCGATTCCGAGCACCTGGCTCGCCCGCCGCTCAACCTGACGCTCGATGAGGCCTTCGTCGACCGGCTCGCCGCCACGCTCACCGCGCTGATCGACGCCGGGCTGTCGGCGCGCTCGGCACGCGATTCTTGAGGCGCGTCCGGCCGCCGCAGGACCACGGCGCGCGCATGGCCGCCGAGGTCCTTCGCCACTCGCTCGATGCCGAGACCGGCCGCCGCCGCGATGGCGCGCACCGCCGCCTCCTGGTCGAAGCCGATCTCGACGACTAGCCGCCCGGTGGGGACGAGGAGCCGGGGGGCGTCGGCAAAGATGCTGAGGTAGGCATCGAGCCCGTCCGGGCCGCCGTCGAGGGCGCCGGTGGGATCGTGTTCGCGGACCTCGGGGGCAAGGGCCGCGATCGCGCCCGTGGCGATATAGGGAGGATTCGCGACGATCAGTTCGAAGGTCTGGCCGAGCGCCGCGCCCCAGTCGCCGGCGAGGAAGCCCGCCCGGTTGGCGACACCGTTGCGACGGGCGTTCTGGCGCGCCGTCGCGAGCGCCGCGGGCGAGCGGTCGACGCCGATGCCGTGGGCGTCCGGCAGCTCGTGCAGGAGCGCGACCAGAAGACAACCCGAGCCGGTGCCGAGATCCAGAATGCGCAGCCGCGCGGCCCGATCGGGGATGGCGGCGCGCGCCGCCTCGACGACGGTTTCCGTATCGGGCCGAGGCACAAGTGTCTCGGGCGAGAGCCCGAAGGGCAGGCCCCAGAATTCCTGCTGCCCGAGGATGCGGGCGACCGGTTCATGGACGAGCCGCCGGGCGACATGGTCAAGCAAATGCTCCGCGCCTGCGGCGCCGAGCGGCACGTCCGGCGACATCGCCAGCGCGGCAGCATCGACGCCGAGCGCCTCGCAGAGGAGGATGCGCGCATCGCGCGCCGGGCTATCGAGGCCGGCGTCGGCAAAGGCACGGCGGACGAGCCCGAAAGCCTCGGCCCGCCTCGTTCCGGCGGAAAAACGCGGCAGGCTCACGCCCCTTGGGCCGCGAGCTGCGCAGCCTGGTGCTCGGTCGTGAGCGCGTCGACGATCTCGTCGAGCGCCGTGCCCGCCATCACCTCCTCGAGCCGATAGAGGGTGAGGTTGATGCGGTGGTCCGTCACCCGCCCTTGCGGGAAGTTGTAGGTCCGGATGCGCTCGGAGCGGTCGCCGGAGCCGACCTGCGAGCGGCGGTCGGCGGCGCGCGCCTGGTCCTTGCGGGTACGCTCGGCATCATAAAGACGGGCGCGCAGCACCGCATAGGCCTTGGCCTTGTTCTTGTGCTGCGAACGCTCCTCCTGCACCACCACCACGATGCCGCTCGGGATGTGGGTCAGGCGCACGGCCGATTCGGTCTTGTTGACGTGCTGGCCGCCGGCGCCGCCGGAGCGCATGGTGTCGGTCTTCACGTCGGCCTCGTTGATCTCGATGTCGAAATCCTCGGCCTCGGGCAGCACCGCGACCGTCGCGGCGGAGGTGTGGATGCGGCCGGAGGCTTCGGTGTCGGGCACGCGCTGGACGCGGTGGACGCCGCTCTCGAACTTGAGCCGCGCGAAGACGCCGCGGCCCTTGATCTCGGCGACGATCTCCTTGAAGCCGCCGGCGGCGCCCTCGCTCTGCGACACGATCTCGACCTTCCAGCCCTTGAGCTCGGCATAGCGCGCGTACATGCGGAACAGGTTGCCGGCGAACAGCGCCGCCTCGTCGCCGCCGGTGCCGGCGCGGACCTCGAGGATCGCGCTCTTCTCGTCGGCCTCGTCCTTCGGCAGGAGCAGCAGCTTCAAATTCTGCGCCGCCTGCTCGAGCGCCGCGGCGGCGGCCGAGCGCTCCTCCTCGGCAAGGGCCCGCATCTCCGGGTCGGTCGAAGGATCGGCGATGAGGCCGTCGAGGCCGGACAGGTTCTCGGCCGCGGCCCGGTAGCCGCCGATCGCGGCGACGACCGGATCAAGATCGGCGAGCTCGCGCGAGAGCGCCACGAAGGTCGCGGCTTCGGGCCCGCTCGCGAGCGTCGCATTGATGATCGCGTGACGGGCGACGATCGCGTCGAGCCGCTCGGCCGGAGGGGCACTGGTCATCGGCTCTAGACCGGGATGCCGTGGTTCTCGGCGAGCTCGGCGAGGGCCGGCCGGAGCGACTCGACGCCCGGCCGCGAAAGCTCCTCGGCGAGGAGGTCCGAGACGCGTGCCGATTCGAGCTGCAGCACCATGGCCTTGACCGGCCCGACGGACGCCGGCGCCATCGAGATATCGCGGAAGCCGAGCCCGATCAGCGCCATCGCCTCGAGGGGCTTGCTGCCCATCTCGCCGCAGACCGTGACCGGGCACTCGGCCGCGGCCGCCCGCTTCACGATGAGTTTCAAGGCCCTCAGCGAGGGCGGGCTTAAGGGGTCGAACCGGTTCGCCACGCGCCGGTTCTCGCGATCGGCGGCAAAAAGATACTGCATGAGATCGTTCGAGCCCACCGAGAGGAAGTCGGCCGCACTGGCGATGTCGTCGATCTCGAAGAGAAGCGAGGGCACCTCGATCATCGCGCCGAGCTCGACCGATGCCGGCGGCTGGCGGCCATGGCGGGCGAGATAGGCCTGCTCGCGCCTGACGACGGCCTTCGCCCGGGCGAACTCGTCGCAGGTCGCGACCATCGGGAACATCACCTTCAGCCGGCGTCCGGCGGCGGCCTTCAAGAGCGCCCGAATCTGGCTCCGCAGCAGGCCGGGGCGGTCGAGCGAAATCCGGATCGCGCGCCAGCCGAGCGCCGGGTTCTGCTCTTCCTCCTTCTGCATGTAGGGCAGGATCTTGTCGCCGCCGATGTCGAGGGTGCGGAACGTGACCGGCTTGTCGCCGGCGGCAGCGAGGACCTCCTGGTAGAACTTCTGCTGCTCACCGCCGGTGGGCATGCGCTCGGCGATCATGAACTGCAGCTCGGTGCGGAAAAGGCCGATGCCGCGCGCTCCGGTCTCCTCGAGATGGGGCAGGTCGACGAGGAGGCCGGCGTTGAGGTTGAGGCCGATCTCGAGCCCATCCTTGGTGCGGGCCGGCAGCTCCCTGAGCTTGCGGTACTGCTCCTGACGGCGCGCACCGAGGCGCGCCTTTGCGGCGTAGGCGGCCTCGACGTCGGCGCGCGGACGGATCTGCACGTCGCCGACGCCGCCGTCGATGATGATCGGGTCGCCGGGCTCGACGAGCGCCGTCGCGTTCTCGACCTCGCCGACCGCCGGAATGCCGAGCGCCCGGGCGACGATCGCGATGTGGCTCGCCGGTCCGCCCTCCTCGAGCACGAGGCCGCGCAGATGCGAGCGGTCGTAGTCGAGGAGCGCCGCCGGCCCCATCGAGCGGGCGACGAGGATCGCGTTCTCGGGCAGCTCGCCGCGCGTCGTCACGAAGGCGCGCCCGACGAGGCTGTGGAGGAGGCGGTTCGCGAGATCGTCGAGGTCGTGGAGGCGGTCGCGCAGGTAAGGATCGGTCTGGCGCAGCATGCGGGCGCGGCTGTCCGATTGCACGCGCTCGACCGCCGCCTCGGCGGTGAGGCCCGAGAGCACGGCCTCGCGCATGCGCCGGAGCCAGCCCTGGTCGTGGGCGAACATGCGGAAGGTTTCGAGCACGTCGCGGTGCTCGCCGTGATGCGCAACGTCGCCGCGCGCGATCAGCTCGTCGATCGAGGCCCTGACCTCGGCGATCGCGGCGTCGAGGCGCCTCAGCTCGGCCTGCGGATCCTCGGCGATGAGATTCTTCACCACGACCCGGGGCTCGTGCAGGACGACGTGCCCGAGCCCGACGCCGTCGGCGAGCGGCGCGCCGCGCTGATGCAGTGGGCGCCTGAGCGCGGTCGCCTGCTCTTTCGCGAGTGCCTGCAGCTCGCCCGATGCCAGCATCTCGGCGAGCACCATGGCGGTGGTCTGGAGCGCCTCCATCTCCTCGTCGGTGTAGACCCGGTGTGTCCGATTTTGGACGACGAGGACGCCGAGCGTGTTGCCGGCCCGAAGCAGCGGCACGCCGAGGAAGGCGTGATAGATCTCCTCGCCGGTCTCGGGCCGGTACGAGAACGCCGGGTGCGACTGGGCGTCGGAGAGCGCCAGCGGCTCGGCCGTCTCGGCGATGAGGCCGACGAGGCCCTCGCCGGCCTTCATGGTGGTGAGATGGACGGCTTCGCGGTTGAGGCCTTCCGTGGCGTAGAGCTCGAGCGCCCCGTCGGCCCGCATGACGTAGACCGAGCACACCTCGGCGACCATGTTGGCGGCGATCAGGATCACCACCCTGTCGAGGCGCGCCTGCGCGCCGACCGGCTCCGCCATGACCTCGCGGAGGCGGCGCAGCAAGACGCGCGGTCCGCCCGGAGCGGTTGGCATGAGCGTGTGGTCCCGTTCCGCGCCGGCCGGGCCGGCAAGATGCCTCGATGTCGCTCGCGCGACCTTCCCGTGAAATGAGGCGGGCGAGCGGCGGGGCCGTCCGGTATCGTCGCTCAGACCCGATCGAGGCCGTATAGCGAGTGCAGCGTCCGCACCGCAAGCTCGGTGTAGGCGGCGTCGATCAGGACCGAGAACTTGATCTCCGAGGTGGTGATGGCGCGGATGTTGATGCCCTTCTCGGCGAGCGCCTTGAAGGCCCGCGCCGCGACGCCGGCATGGCTGCGCATGCCGACGCCGATCGCCGAGACCTTGACGACGTCGGTCGCGCCCTGGAGCTTGGCGTAGCCGATCGCGTCGCGCCGGGCCTCGAGGATCGTCTCGGCGCGCTCGAAATCGGCCGCCGGCACCGTGAAGGTGATGTCGGTCGTGACGCTGTCGTCGGACACCACCTGGATGATCATGTCGACATTGATGTTGGCGTCGGCGAGCGGCATGAAGATCGCCGCCGCGACGCCGGGCTTGTCGGCGACGTTGCGCAGGGTGAGCTGGGCCTCGTCCTTCGAATAGGCGATGCCGGTGACGACCTGCTGTTCCACGATGTCCTCCTCGTCGCAGATGAGGGTGCCCTCCCTCGGCTCCGCCGGATCGTCGAAGCTCGAGCGGACATAGGTCGGCACCCGGTGCAGCATGGCGAGCTCGACCGAGCGCACCTGCAGCACCTTGGCGCCGAGCGAGGCCATCTCGAGCATCTCCTCGAACGCGATCTTGTCGAGGCGGCGGGCCTTCGCGACGATGCGCGGGTCGGTCGTGTAGACGCCGTCGACGTCGGTGTAGATGTCGCAGCGGTCGGCCTCGAGCGCCGCGGCGAGGGCGACGGCGCTCGTGTCCGAGCCGCCGCGGCCGAGCGTCGTGATTCGGCCGCTGTCCTTGTGGACGCCCTGGAAGCCCGAGACGACCGCGACCTGGCGTCCGGCGAGGCTCTTGCGCATCGCCGCGCCGTCGATGTCGGCGATGCGGGCCGAGCCGTGCGCGTCCGAGGTCAGGATCGGGATCTGCCAGCCCTGCCAGGAGCGGGCCGGAACGCCCATCTCCTGGAGCACGATCGCCAGCAGGCCCGAGGTCACCTGCTCGCCGGAGGCGACGACGACGTCGTATTCGCGCGGATCGAACAGGCCGGAGGCTTCCTTGCACCAGGCGACGAGCTCGTTCGTCTTGCCGGCCATGGCTGAGACCACGACCGCGACCTCGTAGCCGGCCTCGACCTCGCGCTTGACGTGGCGCGCGACGTTGCGGATGCGCTCGACCGTGGCGACGGAGGTGCCGCCGAACTTCATCACGAGGCGTGGCATGGGTCTCGGGCGGATTGCACGCGGGCCGGGAGGCGGCAGGACCGCTCCGTCCGGGCGCTATAGCGCGCATCGCGAAGGACGGACAAGCCGCCGGCTCGTGCGCTCCGGCACCGCCGATCCTTCATCCGCGACTATGGTCCGGCCGGCTCGAAACCCTCCCGGAGCGCTGCCGCCATGCCTGAATGGCTCGAGATACCGATTGGAATCCTCGCCGGGCTCGCGCTCGTCGCCGGGCTTCTCGTCCTCGCGATCGTGCCCGATCTGCGGCCGCGCCGCCGCAAGAGCTGGCTTGCCGACTCCAACGGCGCAATGGACGAGGCCCCGATCATCTTCCGTATCCCGGAGACGCGTGACTGAGCGTGCCTAATCCGTCAGCCGAAGCGGTAGTCCTCTCGGATCGGCCAGAACACGTCGAGGATGCGGCAGCGGGTGATGGCGCGGCCGGAATGCGGCGCGTTGCCGGGGATCGCCAGCACGTCGCCGGGCTTGAGGCGATGCGGCGTGCCGCGACGACGAGCTCGAACTCGCCTTCGAGCATGTTCACCACCTGCTCGTGATGATGCGCGTGCCGCGGCAGGGCCGCGCCTTCGTCGATGTCCCAGTAGACGAAGGTCATGGTGCCGGAATGCAGGAACTTGCCGCGCATGCCCGGCAGCCGCTCGTACGGGGGCACTTCGGCGAGGGGCTTCGCGGCGGCGGTGAGGTTGACGCTAGTCATGTCGGCTCTCCCGCCGCGAGACTACAGGGCGGGCGCGTGCTGTCGAGGGCTCGTGTGGCAGACGACGGCCTTGAAAGTGATACGGCATTGCCGTAGATGCCAGGCGTGCACACGGTTGTCGAGACTCCGGCCTTCCTCGCAGATGCCGAGCGGCTGTTCACCCGACAAGAGCGCGATGCGCTCGTTGATATGATCGCAAAGGATCCGGAATGCGGGGTGCTCGTTCCGGGCGCTGGCGGCATCCGGAAGGTACGGTTCGGGTTTGGCGGACGAGGCAAGCGCGGGGGAGCACGGGTAATCTATCTCTTCGGCGGGCGTGACATTCCGCTCTTTCTGCTCGCTGCTTTCGCCAAGAACGAGCAGGCGGATTTGAGCAGCACGGAACGTTCAGCGCTGTCTCGGCAGGTGGACGCGATGGTTTCGAGATACCGGAGGCGCAAATGACCAAGCGGGCGTTCGATAAGATTATCGCCGGGCTCGACGACGCCGCGGCTTATCTCGACGGAACGGCGGATAGCTCGCGCTACGGCGTCCACGTGCCCGACAGCGTCGACGTGAGGCGCATCCGCGCGACGCTCGGGCTCTCGCAGGAGGCATTCGCGGCGACGTACGGCTTTGCCCTCTCCGCCGTGCGGGACTGGGAGCAAGGCCGGCGGCAGCCGGAGCGAAGCGCGCGCATTCTCCTCAAGATCGTGGAGAAAGAGCCGGACGCGGTCACGCGCGCGCTGGCGTCGTGAGCCGGAAGCTCCGATGCAAGCTTCAAGCACCATAGACCCGGACGAGGTCGCGCGCTTCGACCGGCTCGCCCGCGAGTGGTGGGATCCGAACGGGCCGATGCGGCCGCTCCACCGGCTGAACCCGCTCCGACTGCAATACGTCCGCGACGAAGCCTGCCGGCGATTCGGCCGCGACCCGCGCCAGGCGCGACCGCTCGAGGGGCTCGGCGCGCTCGATGTCGGCTGCGGCGGCGGCCTGTTGTCCGAGCCGCTGGCGCGCCTCGGTGCCACCGTCGTCGGGCTCGACCCGGCGCCGACGAACATCGCGGTCGCGCGCCGGCATGCGGAGCGCTCGGACCTCGCGATCGACTACCGCGAGGAGGAGGTCGAGGACGTCGCCCGGCGCGGCGAGCGCTTCGATCTCGTGCTTGCCATGGAGGTCGTCGAGCACGTCGCCGACGTGCCGGCCTTCGTCGGCGCCTGCTGCCGGGCCGTGAAGCCGGGCGGCCTGCTTATCATGTCGACCCTCAACCGGACCCTTCGGGCCTACGCGCTGGCGATCGTCGGCGCCGAATACGTCCTCGGCTGGCTGCCGAGGGGCACGCATCAGTGGGACAAGTTCGTCACCCCGGACGAGCTCGCCGACGCGGTCGAGGCGCAAGGCCTGAGCGTCGCCGACACGCGCGGCGTCTCCTACAACCCGCTCGCCGACGGCTGGTCGCTCTCGCGCGATACCGGCGTCAACTACATGCTCGCTGCCGAGCGCCCCGCCCTCGGGGCCGTGATGCGCCGATGATCCGGGTCACCGACTGGCTGGCGATCGACGAGCGCGCGCTCGAGGAGAGCTTCGTGCGCGCCTCGGGGCCGGGCGGGCAGAACGTCAACAAGGTCGCGACCGCGGTCCAGCTGCGGCTCGACCTTGCCGCGTCCGGGCTGCCGGAGGAGGTTCGGATGCGCGCCGGAAGGCTCGCCGGCAAGCGGCTGACCCAGGATGGCGCGATCCTGATCACGGCCCAACGTCACCGCACCCAGGACCGCAACCGCGACGATGCCCTCGAACGCCTCCTCGACCTCCTCCGCCGCGCCGCCGAGCGGCCGAAGCCGCGCCGCCCGACGCGGCCGACGCTCGCCTCCAAGCGGCGCCGGCTCGAGACCAAGGCGCGCCGCTCGCATGTGAAAAGCGGCCGAAGCGTGAAGCCGGAGCTTGAGTAAGGGTTAGTTCCGCTCGTCGGGGACGATCGGCAGCGGGTGGATCTCGATGCCCTCCTCGAGGAGCTCGCGGGCCTGGCCGGGCGTCGCCTCGCCGTAGATCGAGCGGTGCTCGATGTCGCCGTAGTGCATCTTGCGGGCCTCGTCCGGGAAGCGCCCGCCGACATGCTCGGCGTTCTTCTCGACATGCTCGCGCAGGGCCTTGACCATGGCGCGCAGCTCGCGCTCCTTCTCGGAGAACAGGGCGACCGGCTGCGGGGCGGGCGCGGTCTCCGGCAGGTCGGGCTTCACCGGCGCCGGCACGGGCAGGTTCGACGGCTTACCGGCGCGGGCGACGCGCGGCGCCATGATCTGCTTCTCGACCTTGGCCGAGCCGCAGAACGGGCAGGCGACGAGGCCACGCTTCCTCTGGACCTCGAAGGCGTCGCCCGAGGGGAACCAGCTCTCGAACTCGTGGTCATTGTCGCTGTCGCAGGAGAGGGCGTAAAGGATCATGTCCCATCTTTAGCATGCAACCTCTAAGGTTGCTAAGTCGGGCGCCGGCTATGACGGCGCAAGCGGCACGGGGTCGCGGCTTTCAGGCGGTCGCGGCCTGCGCAGCGGGCGCCGCGGCGATCTCGACCTTGAACGGCCGGCCGTGCCTGAGCGCCGGGATGCGCTGGCGCGCGTCCTGAACCTTCGCCGGATCGATCTCGGCCAGGATCACGCCGGGCTCGGTGCCGGCCTCGGCGAGGACGCGCCCCCAGGGGTCGACGATCAGCGAATGGCCGTAGGTCTCGCGCCCGTCCTCGTGCGTTCCGCCTTGCGCCGCCGAGATCATGAAGGCGCCGGTCTCGATCGCCCGCGCCCGGTGCAGCACATGCCAATGGGCCTCGCCGGTCTGCCGCGTGAAGCAGGCCGGCGCCGTCAGGAACGACGCGCCGGCCTCGGCGAGCGCACGGTAGAGCGCCGGGAAGCGCACGTCGTAGCAGATGGTGACGCCGAGATAGCCCCACGGGGTCTGCGCCACGACGGCGCGGTCGCCGCCGGCATAGGTGCGCGACTCGCGCCAGCTCTCGCCGTTCGGCAGGTCGACGTCGAAGAGGTGGATCTTGTCGTAGGACGCGAGGATCTCGCCTTGCGGATCGATCACGAAGGCGCGGTTCGCGACCTTGTCGCCGGCCTTGATGGCGAGCGAGCCGGCATGGACGAAGACGCGGTTCTCGCGCGCGGCCTCGCGCAAGCCGGCGAGCGTCGGGTCGCGGTCCTCGGCGGCGATCTTCTGGAACAGGGCTTCGCGCGAGCGCTCGACGAGCGAGGTCATCTCCGGCGTCTGGACGTAATGCGCGCCCTGCCGGGCGGCGTCGCGGACGAGGGCGACGGCGGCGTCGCGGTTCTGCAGCGGATCGCGCCCGGAGCGCATCTGCGCGCAGGCGGCGACGAAGGGGCGCGGAGCGGTCATGGCTGCGGGCCCGGTCAGGCGACGGCCAGAAGCTTGTCGAGCTCGCCCTTGCGGTCGAGCGCGTAAAGGTCGTCGCAGCCGCCGACGTGGCGCTCGCCGATGAAGACCTGCGGCACCGTCGAGCGGCCCTTCGCCTTCGCCAGCATCTCGTCGCGCAACTCGGGCTTTCCGGTGATCTCGATCTCCTTGAAGGCGATGCCCTTCTGCTCCAGAAGGTCCTTCGCCGCCATGCAGTAGGGGCACCAGGTCTTGGTATAGATCGTCACCATCGCTCGGCTCCTGTTGCAGCCGCAATATGGAAACGGTCCCGCGGGGTTGCAACGCGCTTCAATCGCCCTGGGCCACGCGGGCGAAGACGAGCACGTCGACGGCCTTGGCGCCGCCGCGCAGGAGCGCGCGCGAGGCGGCGTTCGCGGTCGCCCCGGTCGTCATCACATCGTCGACGAGGAGGACGCGCTTGCCGGCAAGCCGGGGCTTCGCCTCCGCCGGCACGCGGAAGGCGCCCTGCAGGTTCTCGCCGCGCTGGGCTTTCGAGAGCCCGACCTGGGGCTTCGTCGCCTTGACGCGGGCAAGGAGCGAGGGATCGCAGGGCAGGCCGCTGCGCTTCGCGATCACGCTCGCGAGCGCCATCGCCTGGTTGAAGCGCCGCCACCACAGGCGCCATCGATGAAGCGGCACCGGCACGACGATCTCGGCATCGGTAAGGAGCTCGGCGCCGGAGCGGACCATCATGGCGCTGAGCGCCCGGCCAAGCTCGAGCCGGTCGCCGTATTTGAGGCGGTGCACGAGCTTGCGGGCAACGTCGTCATAGCGTGCCGCGGCGCGGGCCCGCTCGAACACCGGCGGATCGGCGATCGCGGCCGGCGACAGCAAGGCCATGCCGAGATCGACCGCGAACAGCGTGCCGAGGCGCTCGCAATAGGGCCGCTCGATGAACTGGATCTCCGACCAGCAGCGGGCGCAGAGCGTGTGCGGCTCGCCGGTTGCCCCGCCGCAGCCGATGCAGGTCGGCGGATAGATGATGCCGAGCACCGTGCCGGCGGCGCCGCGGCCGAGGCCGGCGGCACGCTGGCGCCA
>DAINQO010000042.1:0-18666 GCA_036742625.1 Microvirga sp. | reverse complement strand
TTCGCGACCCTCATCCGAGCGCCCGTAACCGCCTCGCATCCTCCGCCGCCTCGCGCAGGAGCCAGGTCCGGAACAGGGCTATCTTCGGCAGCGCCACCGCCGCCTTCGGGCAGATGATCCAGTAGCTTTTCGGCAGACGCAGCGCGGTCTCGAAGGGCCGGACGAGACGCCCATTGATGAGGTCCGAGGCCGCGAGCGTGGTGCGGGCAAGGGCCACCCCCTGCCCGTCGATCGCGGCGTCGATCACCATGCTGGCCCGGTTGAGGACCGGTCCGTGCAAGGCTTCCGCGTCCGGCACGCCGGCGGCCTCGAGCCACCGGCGCCAGTCGCCCCAGTCGTCGAGATGCAGCAGGGGCAGCCGCAGGAGGTCGGCCGGCTGGCGCAGGCGATTGCGGCCGGTCATCAGCTTCGGGCTGCAGACCGGAAAGAGCTGCTCCGAGCAGAGCCGCACGACGTCCAGCCCCGGCCATGAGCCCTCGCCGTGGCGGACCGCAAGATCGACCTCCTCGCGGGCGAAGTCGACATGGTGCAGCGTCGCCGAGACCCGCAAGTCGATGTCCGGATGCGCCTCGGCAAAGTGCCCGAGACGGTTGACCAGCCATTTGGCGGCGAAATCCGGCGAGGTGCTGACGGTGAGCGCGCCCGAGCTCTGGCGCTGCACGACGCGCGCGGTGCCGAGCGCGATCCGGTCGAAGGCATCGCGCAGCACGGCGAGATAATCGCGCCCGGCCTCGGTGATGACGAGCCTCTGGCGCTCGCGATTGAACAGCTTGAGGCCGAGCGTCTCCTCGAGCGCCTTGACCTGATGGCTCACCGCCCCTTGCGTGACGCAAAGCTCGTCCGCCGCCCGGGTGAAGCTCTCGTGACGCGCCGCAGCCTCGAAGGCCTTGAGCGCATTGAGCGGAGGCAGACGGCGAAGCATCCCGCGACTGCATGAGAAAATCTAAGGCAGGCTAGAGAAGGCGTGCGTCGCCGGCAAGGCTCGGCGCACGTAACGAGGACCGCGTGCCGCGGCGCTCAAGGGGATGCAAGCGGCGCTCTGAGATGAAGCCGTCGGATATTTAGCCGAGCACCTCTTGGAATTGGTTCACGCCTTCGGCATGGTCCGTCAGTTCGCGCAACCAGAGGTCAAGGCGTAAATTGGCAGGCAAGACAGTCGCGGCCGCGGTCTCGACCTTCGGCGCAAGCACGAAATCGAAACTGAGCAACCCCGCCATCCACGGCGCGCCAGAAGATCAACTGCGCGGGCCGCTTGAAGCTCTCATCCGTGATTTGGCCGAAGCCGCCGGCCTGCCGGTCGGGGCAGTCCACCTCGTTGGCGAGACCTCTATGGCGGACCTCAAGACCCGCCCAGACTACGCGGTCACAGTCGGCAACGCGCTCGTCGGATTCATCGATCAAGGCGCCTGGCAAGGGCGCCGATCCGCGTCGTTTCGACGATGCGCACGACAAGGACCAGTGGAGCAAGCTGAAGTCACTCCCGAACCTCCTCTACACGGACGGCAACAGCTTCAGCCTGTGGCAGGACGGCGAGATCGCCGGCAAGGTGGTTCATCGTGAGGGCGATGTGGAGACGTCGGGCGCGAAGCTCGAAGCGCCCGACACGCTCCTGCCACTCGTCAGCGATTTCCTTCGCTGGAGCCCGATTCCGCCGCGCACGGCGAAAAAGCTTGCGCAGGTAAGCGCCCGGCTCTGCCGCCTGTTGCGCGACGAGGTCGTCGAGCAGATGGCGCGCGGCAACCAGGGCCTCACCGATCTGGCGAAGGACTGGCGGAAGCTCCTCTTTCCGGAAGCGAACGATTCGCAGTTCGCGGATGGCTATGCGCAGGCGGTCACGTTTGGACTTCTGGTGGCGCGCGCCCGTGAGATTCCGTTGTCGGATGGCATTGATCATGCCGCCCAGGAACTGCGCAAGACCAACTCGCTGATCGGCACCGCGCTCCGGCTCCTGACCGATGACGCGGACAATCAGAAAGCCTTGGAGACTTCCCTCAAGACGCTGACACGCGTTCTCAACGAGGTCGATTGGCAGACGATCAGCAGGGACAAGCCGGAGGCTTGGTCTACTTCTACGAAGACTTCCTCGAGGTGTACGACAACAAGCTGCGCAAGCGCACAGGCTCGTATTACACGCCTCCGGAGGCGGTTGAGGCTATGGTGCGCCTTGTTGACGAGGCTTTGCGCGGACCCTTGGTCGAGCGGCCTCGCCTCACCCGACGTGACCGTGGCCGACCCGGCGGTCGGGACCGGCACGTTCCTTCTCGGCGTCTTCCGCCGCATCGCCGCGACCGTCGAAGCCGATCAAGGCGCCGGCGCCGTGCGCGGCGCCATCGAGGCGGCGGCGAAACGGGTGATCGGATTCGAGCTTCAGTTCGGCCCCTTCGCCGTGGCGCAGCTCCGCATCATCGCCGAGATGCAGGCGCTGATGAAGGCGCCTCACGGGCCGCCGCCCTCGAGCCCCGACCTGCGCTTGTTCATCACAAACACGCTCGGAAATCCTTTTGTCGAGGAGGAGATGCTTCTCCAGGTCGGAGCAATCGCCAAGTCGCGCCGCGACGCGAACGCGATCAAGAAGAGCGAGCGCATCACGGTCGTGATCGGCAATCCGCCCTACAAGGTCGATGCAGCCGGCCAAGGCGGCTGGATCGAGGAGGGCAGCAAGGGCCGCCCTTCGGCGTTGGATTTGTGGATGCCCCCGGCGGGATGGGGCGTCGGCCGAAGCGCCAAGCACCTCAAGAACCTCTACGTCTACTTTTGGCGTTGGGCGACCTGGAAGGTGTTCGGCTCGGGTCATGCGGCGATCACGGGCGAACCGGACAGCGACCGCGAAGGCCTCGTCTGCTTCATCACAGCGGCGGGGTTCCTGAACGGCCCTGGCTTTCAAAAGATGCGCGAAGACCTGCGTCGGGACTGCACCGATATCTGGGTCATCGACTGCTCACCCGAAGGTCATCAGCCTGACGTTCCGACGCGCATCTTCGAGGACGTGCAGCAGCCGGTCTGCATCGTGCTGGCGGCGCGTACGCTGGGAAAGGATCGTACCCGCGCCGCGCGACTTCGCTTCACGTCGCTGCCGGAAGGGCGGCGGGAGGAAAAATTCGGGACCTTGTCACGCCTTGCGCTTGAGGGCGCCGGCTGGGCCGAAGGGCCGACCGGATGGCGCGATCCATTCTTACCGGAACACGCTGGAAGTTGGGCGGCGTTCGTCCCGGTACCCGAGTTGTTCCAATGGTTCAGCCCAGGGGTAAAGACGCATCGCACCTGGGTGATTGCGCCCGATACCGACTCCCTCGGCCGCCGATGGGATGCACTACAGAAAGAGACGGATGCAGCGCGGAAGGCCCAGCTATTCCACCCGGATCGCGACCGCTCGCTCGACAAGGTCGTGAAGGTCGATCTCGGGCCCTATCGAACGCGGCCCGTCAGCATCGCCGGGGATAAGAGTTCCGTGATTCCGCCGGTGCGCTACGCATTCCGCTCCTTCAATCGGCAATGGATCGTGCCCGATCACCGCTTACTAAGCCAAGCTCGGTCGAGGCTATGGGACAGCCATTCTAGCCAACAAGTCTATCTGACCGCTATCAGGGCTCATGCGCCCTCGTCTGGACCCGCGCTCACCTTCGCTTCCGACATTCCTGATAACGATCACTACCATGGACGCGGCGGCTACGCGTATCCACTTTGGCGCGATCGCGCCGCCACGCAGCCGAACGTCAGCCCCGAGATCCTGGCGCACCTGGCGGACACCTACGCGCAGCCGATCACGGCCGAGGATGTGATGGCGTATCTCGCTGCCCTCATGGCTCATCCCGCATTCACGGCGCGGTTCGAGGCCGACCTTGTCCGGCCCGGCCTGCGCGTGCCACTGACGGCCGAGAGGGCGCTCTTTACCGAGGCGGTAGCGCTCGGCCGTGAGGTGATCTGGCTGCATTGCTACGGCGAGCGTTTCGCCGACCCGGCGGAGGGCCGGCCCAAAGGGCCGCCGAAGCTGCCCGCCGACAAGAGGCCGCGCATTCCGGAGGGCGGCGGGATTCCCGGTGCGCCCGAGCCGCTGCCAGAGATGATGGACTACGACCCCGCGAGGCGTCGTCTTACGATCGGCAAAGGATATGTCGACAACGTCACGCCCGAGATGTGGGCCTACGAGGTCTCCGGCAAACAGGTGCTGTGGCACTGGTTCAGTTATCGCCGCCACGATCGAAGCCGCCCCGTCATCGGCGACAGGCGCCCGCCCTCGCCCCTCGACCGGATCCAGCCGGAGCACTGGCTTTCCAGCTATACGGACGACCTCATCGACCTGCTCAACGTCCTCGGCCGGCTGATTGCGCTGGAACCCAGGCAGGCCGGCCTCCTGAGCCGCATCTGCGCCGCGCGGCTCCTCAGCCCGGACGATCTTCGCGAGGCTGGGGCGCTGCCGAGCGCCGAGGAAGACGAGACCGCCGCGGCGGTTTCCGGCGGTGGATAACTCTCGCCGGAAGCTCCCTTGGCAGACCCGCCTCGGGCATGATGGCCGACCTCTTCGAACTGGCACGTCACGAGCCGATGGCACGTCATAACCAGCCGGACCTCTTCGGCGATTCCCAATCTGAATTGTTCGCGGGCGATGCCGCGCCCGTCGCCTACTACCCCGACCCCGACCGCGTGCGTCGGCGGCTGCGCCGCATCCTGGCGGAGGCGCGCGCGGCGGCGACGGTGCCTTGGGAGCCGACGCGCGCCGGCCTCTACCGCACCATCGTGCCGCAGATGACGCTGTCGCTGCCGGACGAGGAGGCCGCGCAGTGGCGGCTCGATTTCGAGGCCGAGATGGCGCGTTTGGAAGAGGCCGCTTAAGCCCGGAGGCCGTAACCCCTCACCCGGTCGCGCCCGCCGGCGCGACTCGACCTCTCCCTCCGGGAGAGGTGTTGCATCGGCTGGACCGGCGCGGGCTTTCCTTGCTATCGACGGCCACAGAGCGCGCTCACGCGCCGGACAGCGCCGCCCATGACCGTCATCGCCACCTCGCCCCGGTTCAAGGAGAACGCCGCCCGGGCGCTTGCCGACGCGCCGCTGCAGTCGGCGCTCGCCAAGGTCAAGCGCGGCTTCATCGACAAGCGCGCCGCGGCCGCCGCGGCGCTGCCGGAGTTCGAGGCGCTGCGCGACGCGGCGCGCGACATCAAGGACCACACGCTCGCCCATCTCGACCTCTACCTCGAGGAATACGAGGCGAAGGTGACGGCGTCGGGCGGCGAGGTGCATTTCGCCCGCACTGCGGAAGAGGCGCGAGAGATCATCCTGTCGATCTGCCGCGCGGCCGGCGCCCGCACCGTCACCAAGGGCAAGTCGATGATCGCCGAGGAGATCGGGCTGAACAGCCACCTCGAGGCGGGCGGCATCACGCCGGTCGAGACCGACCTCGGCGAGTACATCATCCAGCTCCGCGGCGAGATGCCCTCGCACATCATCGCGCCCTCGGTGCATGTCACCGCGGCGCAGATTGAGCAGGATTTCCGGCGGGTGCACAAGACGCTCGACCCGGGGCGAGATCTGTCCGAGCCGGTGAAGCTCCTCGGCGAGGCGCGCACCGTCCTGCGCCAGCGCTTCCTCGCGGCCGATGTCGGCATCACCGGGGCGAATTTCCTTATCGCCGAGACCGGCACCTCGATCATCGTCACGAACGAGGGCAACGGCGACCTGACGCAGATCCTGCCGAAGACGCATATCGTGCTGGCCTCGATCGAGAAGCTCGTGCCGACGCTCGAGGACGCGGCGCAGCTCCTGCGCGTCCTCGCCCGCTCGGCGACCGGGCAGGACATGTCGGTCTACACGACGCTCTCGACCGGCCCGCGCCGCCCGGGCGACGTCGACGGCCCCGAGCGCTACCACGTCGTCATCCTCGACAACGGCCGCTCCGCCATGCTCGGCACCAGTTTTCAGGATATGTTGCGCTGTATTCGGTGTGGGGCGTGCATGAATCACTGCCCGGTTTATCAAGCAGTCGGAGGTCACGCCTATGGCTGGGTCTACCCGGGACCTATGGGCGCGGTGCTGACACCGACGCTGATCGGCGTCGACAAGGCTGGACATCTTCCCAATGCTTCGACCTTCTGCGGACGTTGCGAGAGCGTTTGCCCGGTGCGCATCCCGCTGCCCAAGATGATGCGCCATTGGCGCGAGCGCGAGTTCGAGCGTCATCTCACCCCGGCGACGATCCGCTCCGGCATCGGGCTGTGGGGGTTTTTCGCCAGGCGGCCGACGCTCTACCGGTTTGCGACGCGAATAGGCGTGGGGGCGCTTGGGCGGCTCGGCCGGTCGCGGGGGCGCTTCAAATGGCTTCTCGCAAGCCGCGGCTGGACGCATCACCGCGACTTTCCGGCGCCGCAAGGCACGACCTTCCAGGCGCGCTGGAGGCGCGAGCGCGGCGCCGGGCATGGCGCATGACCACCGCCCGCACCGACGTCTTCTCGAACATTCGCCGCTCGCTCGCCGTCAAAGGCGACGAGCGCACGCGCCTGCAAATCGTCGCCGAGCGGCTCGACCGCGCTCCGAAAGGGGTGATCCCGGCCCGCAGCCAGGTCTCGGGCGAGGCCCTCATCGAGGTCTTCCGCGCGCAGGCCGAGGCGGCGCTCGCGACGGTGCGCGTCGTCGACTCTGTCGCGGAGGTGCCGCGCGCGGTCGCCGAGTTCCTGCGCGATCACAATCTGCCCGCGACGCTGCGGATGGGCGACGATCCACGGCTCAAGGCGATGCCGTGGGGCGAGACCGCACTCGAGATGTCGCAGGGCCGGAGCGACGGCGGCGACCTCAATGCGGTCAGCCACGCCCTCGGCGGCGTCGCCGAGAGCGGCACCGCCATCATGGTCTCCGGCCCGGAGAACCCGTCGACGCTCAACTTCCTGCCCGACAACCACATCATCGTGATCGCCGCAAAAGATATCGCCGGCGATTACGAGAGAGTGTTCGCCAAGCTTCGCGCCGCCTATGGCAAGGGCCAGATGCCGCGCACGGTGAACTTCATCACCGGCCCCTCGCGCTCCGGCGATATCGAGCAGACGCTTCTCCTCGGCGCGCACGGGCCGCGGCGGCTGCATGTGTTGGTGGTCAAAGGTTAGCCCACACGCTTTCTTAACCGGCCATCAACCATGCTCCGCGGCTTGAAGATGGTCGTGGTGTCATGGCGTTCCTGCGTTCGGGGTGCGTAACGATTCTCGTCTGTGCCGGCGTAAGCGGCGCGATCGCGGCCGAGCGCATTCGCACCGGGGTGCAGGTGGCGGAGACTCAGCCGCCTGCCGCCGCTCCCGCCTCGCCGATCATTCTGTCTTCGCCGCCGGCCGAGGGCAGCTTCGCCTTGCCCGCGGATCGGGTCGAGACACCGGCCACGCCGGCGGGCGCTCAGGCCCCCGCCGCCGCACGCCCTGCGATCGCCGCGCCGGCCCAAGCCGCCGCACCCGCCATGGCCCTAAAGAAGCCGCCGGCCGCCCTCCAATTCGCAACGATCTCGAAAGACCCGCATCCGACGCTCGATCCCGGGACCTTCGTCAACACCATGCGGGCGGCGGAGCGCTACCACGCGATTGCATCCGTGGGCGGGTGGGGAACACTGCCGAAGGGCGCGCCCCTCAAGCTCGGCGACAAGGGCCAGCTCGTCGTGAAGCTCAAGGAGCGGCTTGCGGCCACGAACGACCTCGCGCGCGACAGCCTCGCCGGCGAGGCGTTCGACTCCGCAGTGCTCGCGTCCGTCAAGCGATTCCAGGGCCGCCACGGTCTGCCCGAGACAGGATTTGTCGGGCCAAGGACGATCGACGCGCTCAACGTTCCTGCAGACGTACGAGCGCGCCAGCTCTCCGGTTCGGCGCAGCGGCTCGCCGGCACGCGCTTCCCTTTCGGCGAGCGCTACGTCGTCGTGAATATCCCGGCCGCGACCGTCGAGGCGGTCGACAAAGGCCAGGTCGCCCGCCGCTATGTCGCGGTCGTCGGCAAGAAGGAACGTCCATCTCCGACAGTGATGGCGCCACATCCAATCGATCAACTTCAACCCGACCTGGACGGTGCCGGCATCGATCATCAAGAAGGATGTCATCCCGCATATGCGCAAGGATGCCGGCTACCTCGCCCGGATGAAGATCCGCATCCTCGACGGCCACGGCCGCGAGCTCGACCCGGCGACGATCGACTGGGCGACCGAGAAGGCCGCCGATTACACGCTGCGCCAGGATGCCGGGACGGCGAACTCGCTCGGCCAGATTCGCATCGACATGCCGAACCGGCACGCCGTCTACATGCACGACACGCCGACGAAGAAGCTCTTTGCCCGCGACGACCGCTTCCATTCCTCCGGCTGCGTGCGGGTCGGCAACGTCAGGGAGCTCGCGGCCTGGCTGCTGGAGGGAACGCCCGGGCCGGGCGCCGCCGCAGCGTGGTCGCCGCCCGAGATCGAGGCCGCGATCGCCGGCGCCAAGCGCCAGGACGTGGCGCTGAGGAAGCCCGTGCCGGTCGCCTTTGTCTACATGACCGGCTTTGCGACCCCGGACGGCACGGTGCATTTCCGCGACGACGTCTACGGCCTCGACGCGGAAGCGCCGCCGCAGCAGCCCTCGCCGACGATCGAGGACCTCATCACCTCCTCGATCGGGAAACGGAGCTTCTGAGGCGACTGCGCCTTTCGGACCGGCGCGGCCCCCTTACAACCGGGCGCGTTTGCGCTATATCGGGCGCTCCGCCAACAACCGAAAGGAGGTGATCCAGTGTCTCATTGTAGCCGCTGTCACCTCGCTGTGAGCGCTCTCTAAGCTCTTGTCGTGTAACGAGCTTCCGCGGGCGCTCCGGCGCCAAGCACAGCGAGAAACAATGCCGGGGCACGCCGGGAGCACATCTCCTGGCGTGCCCCTTTTTCATGTCGAAGGCTAACCCGGAAGCCGAGAGCGGCGGCGCACTGGCTGAGGGTGCGAAACCCGGCCGATGCGCGTCGGAGCGAGCCGGCGCGCGGTGCTCCTGGTTCATCAGGGCTCCGCTGCGGGCCTATCGGACTCTCACAAAGCCGGCGCGCGATTCCCCTCCCCGTTGTGGGGCTACAGGATGCACACAACTGCGTGCGTGCGCACCTCCCCCCTGTGGAGGAGGACCGACTCGGCCGAAGGCCGAGCGAGGAGGGGGGGTCGCCGGGCATGGAGTGCCTTGTCGACGAAGCACTCGGCCGTGTCAGCCGCAGGAACCGAGGCCTGACGGATCGCTTGTCGCTTGCCCCTGCGGCTGATGTCGCGGCGGCCCCTTCGACCAAGAGACCTATGCCCGGCGACCCCCCTCCTCGCTCGGCCTTCGGCCGAGTCGGTCCTCCCCACAAGGGGAGGAGGAGCGACTCGGCCAGCAAATGCGTGAATGCCGTAGGCTCGCGGGCCGGGGGAGCGCGCGGCTAGAGCGGGATGATTTTTCTTCGAGTCATCATCCCGCTCTATCTGTTTGTTCGAGCATGATCTTTTCCGAAAACCGGTTCCCACGTTTCGGGATCATGCTCTATTGCAGGTGATGGCCCTTCTGGATGCTCGGGGCGTTCTCTTGCCACCATTTGAGCCGGGCGAGGAATGCCTCATCGGCAATGGGGTGAGGGTAGAACCAGATGACCGCCAGCCCGAGCCCGGCGCCGAAGAGCGCGAGCGCGACGACAGCCGGAATGCGGAGAAAGCAAGGAACAGCCGGGGGTGCGCGAGGCGTCATGGGCGCTCTCCGCCGTCGACCTTTTCGCACAGGAACACGCTGTCGAGCCCGAGCCGGCACCGAGAATAACGGGGTCTCGCCGAGAACTGCACGTCCGCGTCATCCCTCTTGTTTGGATCAGCGCGTGCGCCAGGCCTGGGGCCAGAGCCCGGCCTGCTCGATCGCGAGGATCAGGACCGTGAAGGCGAGGCCGCCGGCGATGGCGATCAGGCGGTAGCGCGGCGGCACGCCCCAGCCGACCAGGACCAGAATCGCAACGAGCCCGACGATGCCGACGATCTTCTCCATGGCCGGAAATCTAACCCCGTCGCGCTCGAAGCGCGAGAGCCAGGCCCAGGAACCGCTGGGCCTCATCGTATGTTATTGCTGCCATATGGCGCAGATTCCATAATGGGTCGGCGCGCCGCAGGAACGGGCCCGTATGACCGAGGCGGTGTCGATACCTTCGCGGCGGCTTCCCCCGGCCGATGTTCTCGCCGCGTCGAAGGCGCAGCTGGTCGCCGCCCTCGCCGAGACGCTGAAGCGCCGCGGTCTGACGCAAGTTCGTGCGGCGCAGCTCTGCGGCACCGACCAACCGACGCTTTCGAAGGTGCTGACCGGCCGCTCGGACCGGGTCACCGTCGACAAGCTGATGCGCTGGCTCGCGGCGCTCGACCGGCCGGTCGGGCTGCAGGTGGCAGGCGGACCGGCCATGCCGGGCATGGCGTCGCCGGAGGCCGAAGGGTGGCCCGCGCTCGCCGATGCGGTCCCATGCCTCATCTGGGTCAACCGGCCGGACGGCACCCTGCTCTACTGCAACCGGCGCGTCCGCGATCGTTACGGCGAGCGTTTCGGCCCCGACCGCGCCGCCCGCGACCGGATCATCCACCCGGCCGAGCGTCCCCTGTTCGACGCATTGCGAAGGGAAGCCGCGGCCGAGGACCGCGATTTCGAGATGGACCTGCGTCTCGAGGATGGCGACGGCGGCTATCGCTGGCACCGGCTCCTGGTGTCACCGATCCGGGACGCCTGGGGCGCGCCGCGCGCGCTCGCCGGCGCCGCCATCGAGATCGACGATCACAAGAAGCTCGAGGCGGCTTTGAGCGAAAGCGAGGAGCATTTCCGGCTCGCGACGGAGGCCTTTCAGGGCGGCGTCTCCGATCACGACGCGGCCACCCATCGCGTCGAGCGCACGAAGCGCCACCTCGAGATCATCGGCGAGACGAGCGCCACGTTCCCTGCGCTTGCGAACGCCTGGTACGAGCGCATCCATCCTGAGGACCGGCCCGCCTATGACGAGGCGCGCCAGCCGCTGTTCGAGCACCACGCCTCGCAATACGAGGCGGAGTACCGATCCGTCACCGCGACGGTCACTGGGTCTGGATCTGGCACCGCGCCATCGCCAAGCGCGACGCCGACGGGCGCCTCGAGCGGGTGATCGGCAGCCTGATCGACATCACCGAGCGCAAGAAGGCGGAGGAGCAGCGCGAGCTCCTGATCCACGAGCTGAACCATCGCGTGAAGAACACGCTCGCGACGGTCCAGTCGCTCGCCGCCCAGATGATGCGCTCGGCGGCGAGCCTCGACGACTTCACCGCCGCCTTCGAGGCGCGGCTCTTCGCCTTGTCGAAGACCCACAATCTCCTCACCGAAGGCGCCTGGGCCGGGGCGTCGCTGCGGGCGCTGCTCGAGGTCGAGGTCGCGCCCTACGCCCAGGACGGGCGCAATGTCTGGCAGACGGGCTACACCGAGCTGTTCTTCCTCGACGAGGTCACGGCGCTCGCCGCCGGCCACCGCCCGTGCTGCGAGTGCCGCCGCACCGCCGCGCGTGGGTTCCAGGCGGCGCTCCTCGCGGCCGGCATGACGCCGCTGAGCCTCGACGAGATCGACGCGCGCCTCGACGCGGAGCGCCGCGACGGCCGCGCGAAGCGGCTGCACCGGCGGCCCGTCTGCGAGCTGCCCGACGGCGCCATGATCGCGCTCGGGGCGGACGCGTTCGCGATTCGTGGCGACACGATCCTGCCGTGGAGCCCCGCGGGATATGGCGCGCCGAAACCGCGGCCGGGCGGCGAGGTCGAGGTCTTGACGCCGCCGCTGACGCTCGCGGCGCTCCACGGCAGTTACGCGCCGCTATGGCATCCGAGCGCGGCCGGTCGCTGACCGCGCGGGCATCGACGGCATCCGGTCATCGCGGGAAGGAACACTCGGCGCGGGCGGGGCTGTCCCGCTTGTTCCGTGCCGGTCGAGGGTGATCAGGCCTGCCGGCAGGCACGCGCCGAGTAGCATGAGTGTGACTCAAATTGTCCCAACCTGCTGTGTCTTTAGGCACACAATGCCCAACGGAATTGCTCCGCTTGGTTAAGCAGGCGTTAACGGCGCTCCGCGCGGGCCGGAGGCTCAGGCGGCTCACGGCCCCTGCCGCAGCGTCTCCCGCGCGATGATCAGCCGCTGGATCTCCGACGTGCCCTCGTAGATGCGGGTGATGCGGGCGTCGCGCGCGTGGCGCTCGACGGCGTAGTCTCTGATGTAGCCGGCGCCGCCGTGGAGCTGGATCGCCGTGTCGGTCGCGCGGTGCGCCGCCTCCGAGGCGAAGAGCTTCGCCATCGAGGCCGCCTTGGCGAAGGGCTGCCCCTGGTCCTTGAGATGCGCTGCCTGCAGGATCAGGAGCCGCGCCGCCTCGAGGTCGACCTCGCGGTCGGCGATCATCCACTGAATGCCCTGGAACTCGGCCACCGCCTTGCCGAACTGCCGGCGCTCCTTCACATAGGCCTTCGCCGCGTCCATCGCGGCGCGCGCGATGCCGAGCGACAGCGCCGCAACCCCGATGCGCCCGCCGGCAAGCTCGCCGACGGCGACGCGGAAGCCGTCGTTCTCGCGGCCCATCAAGGCCTCGGCCGGCACCCGGCAGCCCTCGAGGCTGACGACGTTCGTCGGCGAGCCCGCCTGGCCCATCTTGCGCTCGGCCTTGCCGATGACGAGCCCCGGCGCATCACGCTCGACGAGGAACACCGAGATGCCCTTGCCCTTCGGCGCGCCCGCGTCGGTGACCGCCCAGACGACGAACAGCCCGGCGAACTCGGCGCTCGAGATGTAGAGCTTCTCGCCATCGATCACCCAAGCCCCGCCGTCGCGCCGGGCGCGCGTCGTCATGCCGGCCGGATCGGAGCCGGCGCCGCTCTCGGTCAGGCAGAAGGCGCCCGCCGCATAGGTCCCGTCCGCGAGCCGCGGCAGGTAGGCCCGCCGCTGCGCCTCGGACCCGACCGCCTGGATGACCTCGCCGACCATGTTCGTGACCGAGGTCGCGACGCCGGTCGCGGCGCAGGCGTAGCCGATCTCCTCGACGGCGAGCGCGAAGGCGACCGAGCCGGCTTCGGTGCCGCCATAGGCGGCCTTGACGTTGAGCGCCATGAAGCCGTTCTCGGCGAGAAGCTTGAGGTTCGCGAGAAGCTCGTCGCGCCCCTCGCCGCGATCGAGCTTCTCGGCGATCGGCGCGAGCCGCTCCGCCGCGATCCGCCGCGCGGTCTCGCGGATCATCTCTTCCTCGTCGGAAAGCGAGAAGTGCAATGCTGGCTCCTGAGCGCCGCGATCAAGGTTAAGGACAGGCGGCGGAGCACGCAAACCAGGCGGAGGACGGCTCGTCCGGCCGCATGCGGATGGCGCGCGTCTCCGCGAAAAGCGGACAAATTCGTCCGTCTTTTTCGCCGTAACTCCCTGTTAATTTGAGCCGATTGCCCTCACGGCTTCGAAACAGGCGCAAGGCTAAGTCTGGCGGCATCGAGCTCCTGAGCGAAGTGGACACGCCGCCATGTTGCAACGCTTCCGGAATGCCGACCAAGGCAATATCGGGATGGTCTTCGCGCTGAGCCTGCTTCCGGTCGTCGGAATGGCGGGAGGCGCCCTCGATTATACCCGGGCGACCACCACGCGGCAGAAGCTTCAGGCTGCCACCGACATGGCGGCGCTCGGCGCCGCGACCGCCAACAGCGTCAGCAGCGACGCGCAGCGGATCGCCCTCGCCCAGTCGCTCTTCAAGGCGAACGACACGAGCGGCGCGACGGTTTCGGCGAGCGTCGCCGGCGACAAGGTCACGGTCGTCGCCGATGCGCGCGTCAAGACGACGCTGATGAGCGTCATGCAGGTCTCCGAGATCGCCCTCAGCGTCCGATCGACGGCGGCGCGGGCGACCTCGGGACCGCCGGCCTGCGTGCTCGCGCTCAACAAGACCGTCAGCGGTGCGATCACGTTCAGCGGCAGCGCGGACTTCCTGGCCGTCGGCTGCAGCGTGCACAGCAACTCGCGCAGCCCGAGCAGCCTCTCGATCTCGGGCTCCGGCTCCGTGACCGCGGCCGGTTTCTGCAGCGCCGGCGGCGTCAGCACGTCGAAGGCCATCACCCCTGAGCCGCGGCTGAACTGCCGTCAGATCGACGACCCGTTCCAGAGCCTGCCGGCGCCGGTCACGACCGGATGCACCTACCCCAACCTCGTCCAGGTGCAGCCGAACGACCAGAGGACGCTCGCGCCCGGAATCTATTGCGGCGGCCTGACGATCAAGGGCGAGGCGACGCTGCAGGCCGGCGTCTACGTGATCAAGGGCCCCTTGACGATCAACAGCCAGGCGGCGGTGTCGGGCTCAGGGGTGACGTTCTACCTGACGGGCAGCGGTGCCGGCTTCTCGATCAACGGCGGCGGCGCGGTGACGCTCACCGCTCCGACGAGCGGCGTCTATGGCGGCGTCCTCGTGTTCCAGGATCGTCTGGCGAATGTCGGAGCGACGAACACGCTCAACGGCGGCGCCAGCACGAAGCTCGTCGGTGCGATCTACACCGCTGCGCAAGAGCTCAGCGTCAACGGCGGCAGCGGCTTCGGACAGCAGTCGCAGCTGATGCCGATCGTCGCCGACCAGGTCAAGTTCTCCGGCTCGACGACGGCCAAAGCCGACGTGACCGGCTTCAACATGGCGGCACGCTGCCCCAGTTTTCGAGCGAGGCCATGCTCACGGAGTGATTTTCAGTCCGCGAGCACCCGGGTCGGCGGGAACAGCACCTCGACGAGCGTGCCCTCGTCGCGGGCGCTCGTGATCTTCAAGGCGCCCCGGTTCGCCTCGACGAGGGCCTTCGTCAGCGGCAGGCCGAGGCCGGTGCCGCCGCCGCGGCGGGATGTGGCGAGCTGACGGAACGGCTGCATCGCCGCCTCGACCTCTTCGGCCGTCATGCCGAGGCCGGTGTCGCGCACCCGGATCACGACCTCGCCGCGCTCCGTGACCGCGGTCGAGACGATCACCTGCCCGCCGGCTTCGGTGTAGCGGATCGCGTTGGCGACGACGTTCAGGATGATCTGCGTCACCGAACGCTCGTCGGCGACGACCGCCGGCAGCTTCTGGGCGAGGCTCGAGCGCATGACGATCCGCTCGCGGGCCGCCTGCGGCTGCATCAGCGTGACGGCGCTCGCGACGAGCTCGTTGAGTTTGACGCTCGTGAAGGCAAGCTCCATCCGCCCGGCCTCGACCTTGGCGAGGTCGAGGAGATCGTTGACGAGGCTGATGACGTGGCCGCCGGAGGCGTGGATGTCGCGCAGGTAGTCCTTGTAGCGTTCGTTGCCGATCGGTCCGAAGCGTTCCTCGAGCATCACCTCGGCAAAGCCGATGATGGCGTTGAGCGGCGTGCGGATCTCGTGGCTGACCTTGGCGAGAAATTCCGACTTCTGCGCGCTCGCCTCCTCGGCGGCGCGCTTGGACGACAGCAGCTCGCCTTCGGTCTTCTTGAACGCGGTGATGTCGCGCAGGACCGCGCAGAACTTCCGCTCCGGCCCCTCGCTGACCCGGCCGACAGTCATGAACAGCGGAATGATGCCCCCTTGCCGCACCCGGCCAAGGACCTCGCGGCCGTCGTTGAGGAGGCTCGCGACGCCGTCGGCCCGCAAGCCCTCGAGGTAGTCGAGCGCGGCGCCGTGACTCTCGGGGGCGAGGAGGACGACGAAGCGCTCGCCCGCGACCTCGTTCTGATCGTAGCCGAACAGCGCCTCGGCGGAACGGTTGAGCGACAGGATGCGGCCGGCGTGGTCGAGGACGATGACGCCGTCGGTCGCGGTATCGAGGATCGAGGAAAGCTCGCGCAGCCTGCCTTCGCGGGCCCGCAGGTCGAGCTCGAGCGCGCGCAGCCGCTGGCCCTGCTCGGCCGCCGCCGCCCTGGTGACGACCATGAGGCTCGCCGGCAGCCCATCCCATTGCACCGTCGTCAGCCGGACATCGCCCGCGATGCTTTCGTTGCCGCGGCTGGTGAGCGCCAGCGGCGCCATGCTCTCAAATCGCGCCGGGGACCCCATGCGGCCGCGAAACAGGCGCGGCACGCCGCCCTCCGCCGCGAGCTGCCCGACGTCGTCGTAATCGACGAGATCGAGGAGAACGCGGTTGATGAAGAGCGGCTCGTCGCCGCGATGGACGAGAATGCCGACCGGCAGGCGGTCGAGGATCCGGGCCACGTCGGCGTCGCCCTGCGGCGCCGGCCGCAGGGGTGCGACGACCGGCGGGCGTTCCGGCGCGATGCCCGGGCGGCGAGCATCGTCCGGCGGATCCTCGTCGGCGAAGCGGGCGCCGAGCGCGCGCGCGATCTCGCGGAAGGCGTTGCGCTCCTCCGCCGACAGGCGTGCCGCCGTCTCGGACGGGTTTTCGGCGGGTTGCAGGAGCTCGGAATGGCGGATGTCGGCCGGCCCGGCCGCAGGACCGGACGCCCGATGATCGCGGATCTCTCCGGTCCGGCACAGCCCGAAGCCGCGAAACCCGAGAAGCTGGCCGCCTTGCCCGATGACCGGCATTCCGGCGAGATCGACCGGGACGACGGCTCCGGTGTCGCCGATGCGCCATTCCACCACCCGGCCGGTCCAGGTCTCGCGCCTGGCGAAGGCCTGCGACACCAGGCCGGACGGATCGTCGACGAGGTCGCCAAGCTCATCCCAGCGCCGGCCGATGAGGTCGGCTCCGGCTTCCCCGACGACCGCCGCAAGACCTTCGGAGACCCCGCTGAACCGCCCCTCCGCATCCGCCTGCCAGAGGAATCGGACCGTGCCGCGCGCGCGCGGTCGCTTCTCCGCCGCAGGCGTGCCGGCCGCCGCGGCCGGGGCGCCTTCGGGCTCCGGGTCCGCCACCCCGCCATCGTGCGCGACGGGGGCAGCCGCGTCCCGCCGCGCGGCGATCGCCTCGATCGGACCGGGGATGGCGATGGCCAGCACCCGGTCGCCCGAGGACAAGCGGACGCGGCGAAAGCCGCAGGTGACGAGCGGCGCCAAGGGGCTCGAGTCGAGGCGGATGCGCTCGAGACGAAGCGCGGCGAAAGGAGCAAGACCGTCGGCGAGCGCCCGCGCGCGCTCGGTCAACGGATGCATGCGAAGGAGCCGGCCGTCCTCATCCGCCAGCACGTCGCGGAGGCGCCCAGCGCCGGGCGAGGCCCACAGCAGCTCGCCGTCCGCGCCGATCACGAGAAGCGCTCCGTCGGGCTCGACGAAGCGCGAAAGCGCGGGGTCGGCGGCGAGGGCGGCGAGCTCCGATTGCAGATCCTGGTTCGGCGGCGGGTTCAAAATGGGCGCGTCTCCGGGCGGCGGCGGGTGGGTTAATATTTGGTGTAGATCATTTGCGCCGGGCGCGCATCGGCCCCAGATGAGGTGGGGCTCGGCCACCCCCTGTTGATTTTGCATCGCACAATCGTTATATTGCGATGCAGCAAAGGCGCGCCCGGCCGACGCCGCACAGGAGAGCAGGATGGAAACCCCGAAGGTCGCCTACGATGTCCCCCCGGAGATGCGCGAGTTCGCCGAAAAGAGCGTCGAGCAGGCCCGCAAGGCCGTCGACGGCTTCCTCGGCGCGGCGCGAAAGACCGCCGACACGCTGGAGAGCTCGGCGACGAGCGTCCAGGCGACCAGCAAGGAGGCGACGCGCAAGACCTTCTCCTATGCCGAGCAGAGCATCGGGGCGGCCTTCGAGCTCGCCCAGAAGCTCGTCCGGGCGAAGGACATGCAGGAGGCGATGCAAATCCAGGCCGAGTTCGCGCGGACGCAGTTCGCGGCCCTGCAGGCGCAGATGAAGGAGTTCGGCTCGCTGGCGCAGTCGACCATGAATCAGGCCGGCGGCCCGAAGCCCAAGGCCTAACGATCAACTGACGGAGACGATGATGAAGAGCGGCAAGAGAAAGAGCGGCTCCGGCGCGAAAGCGCCGGCGAAGGCGGCAAAACGGGCGGTTCCGGCGGCGACGAAGCGCGATGCGCGCAAGGCCGCCGCGCCGACCGCTCCGGCAACCGTGGCGAAAAAGGCCGCCGAGGCGATCGCGCCGGTTGCCGCGGTCGCAACCGCAGCGCCGAAGACGGTCGAGAAGCTCGCGGCCACGACGCCGACGCCGGCGAGCGTTCAGCCGGTGGCGAAGCTCGCGACGCAAGCTGCCGTCCTGGCGTTCAATCCGGTGGCGGCGGTCGCGCCCTTCGCGACCGCGTTCGAGGCCGGCGCCGATCAGGCGCGTGCTTCCTACTCTCGCGCCCGCGAGAACGGCGAGAGCCTTCGCCAGGCGGTCACCGACAGCACGACCGCGACGACGCGCGCCTTCGTCGAGCTCAACGGCAAGGTCATCGACCTGGTGCGGGCGCAGAGCGACGCCACGCTCGACCTCTGGCGCTCGACGCTCTCGGCCGGCACGTTCTCGGAGGCCATCCGGGTCCAGACCCATGGCCTGCGCGAGGTGTACGAGACGACCTCCGCGCAGTGGAAGGACATCGCCGAGACCGCCGGACGCCTTGCCGCCGAGGCCGCAAAGCCGCTCCGCACGGCCTGGGCTTCCGGACGCTGATCGTCCCCTCCACCGCAATGAAAAAGGCCGTCCGCGAGGGCGGCCTTTTTTCTGTCCGACACGCTCCGAATAGGTCCGAATAATAGAGGTACGGCAGCTATTTATGGCTTGCCACTTGTCCGCGATTGTCCGATACATTCCGCCCGAAGCCGCCGAAACGACGGGGGTAATGACG
>DAINQO010000041.1:0-18840 GCA_036742625.1 Microvirga sp. | reverse complement strand
CGCCGACGAGGTCCTTCACGGCGCCGGCCGAGCCCGTATAGGGCACGTGCTTGAGGTCGACCCCGGCCGTCAGCTTGAACAGCTCCATGGCGAGATGCTGCGGCGTGCCGCGCCCGGGCGAGGCGTAGGTGATCTCGCCGGGCTTCGCCTTCGCGGCGGCGATCAGCTCCGGCAGCGATTTCGCCGCGACCGAGGGGTGCACCGCGAGCGCCAGCGCCCCGGTCGCGACCTCGACGATCGGCGCAAAGCTCCGCAGCGGGTCATAAGGCAGGCTCTTGTAGAGGCTTGCGTTCATCACGAAGGTGTTGACCGTCATCATGATGGTGTGGCCGTCGGGCTCGGCGCGGGCCGCGCCCTGCGTGCCGATGTTGCCGCTGGCGCCGGGCTTGTTCTCGATCACGACCGGCTGGTTCCAGCGCTGGCGCAGCTCCTCGCCGACGATGCGCGCCAGCACGTCGATGCCGGTGCCGGGCGTGAACGGCACGACGATGAAGATCGGGCGGTCGGAAAGCTTCTGGGCGAGCGCCGGGGCGGCGAGCACCAGGGCGAGCGCGGCGAGGGCGGCGGCGCGGAGGCGAAGCGGTGGTTTCATGCGCAAGCTCGGCGGTCTCATGGCAGTCGCCTTAAATTGACAGCCTGGGGGGGCTTTGCATACTCCGGAACGACAAGGCCGGCGCCTCGAAAACGTCGCCGGAAGCCGCGGCCGCGGGCCGGGCCACAGGGATCGGGAGATCCCCAGGAGACGCTCATGAGCACGCAGCTCGGCACCCTCGAGGAGCTTCCCGCCGACTACCGGCAATCGATGGAAGGCGAGCGCGTCTCGCCGCTCTGGCCGATGATGCGCAACGTCCTGCCGCACGACCGGCCGAACCCGGTGACGAAGCCGGCGCTGTGGAGCTTCGAGCGCATCCGCCCGCTGCTGCTCAAGGCCGGCGAGCTGACGCCGGTCGAGAAGGCCGAGCGCCGCGTGCTGGTGCTGAACGATCCCGGCCGCGGCAAAGGCGCGATGCAGGTCACCTCCTCGATCTATGTCGGCCTCCAGCTGCTGCTCCCCGGCGAGAAGGCGCCGGCGCACAAGCACACGCCGAGCGCGGCGCGCATCGTCGTCGAGGGCGAAGGCGCCTTCACCATCGTTGACGGCGAGAAATGCGCCATGCAACGCGGCGACCTCATCCTGACGCCGGGCGGCATGTGGCACGACCATGGCCATGACGGCACCGAGCCGGTGATCTGGCTCGACGCGCTCGACCTGCCGCTGTTCGTCTTCCTCGAGGGCTCCTACGCCGAGGAAGGCGAGCTGCAGGCGCCGCGCAATCGGCCGGACGCCTCGCAGGTCGAGTACAGCCAGCCCGGCCTCGTGCCGGCCCGCGGCAACGGCGGCGAGCGCCGGCGCTACCCGCTCCTTCGCTTCCCGTGGCGGCACACCGAGAAGGCGCTGCGGGCGCAAGGCGAGCACGCCGCCCGCGGCGAGCCGATCGAGCTCGACTATGTCAACCCCGAGACCGGCGATTCCTGCCTGCCGACCATGGGTTTCACGGCGATGATGCTGCGCCCGAAGGAGACGGCGCGGCCGGCGCTGCGCTCGTCGAGCGCCGTGTTCCACGTCGTCGAGGGCGCGGGCCGCTCGACGATCAACGGCGAAAGCTTCGCCTGGAAGCGCGGCGACACCTTCTCGGCGCCGGTGTTCGCGAAGGTCGAGCACGTCGCCGACGGCGAGGCTTTCCTGATCCGCATCCACGACGCGCCTTTGCAGCAGAAGCTCGGCTTCTACGAAGAGCGCGAGCGGGCTTGAGGCACGTGAAGTTCTACGGCTACTTCCGCTCCTCGGCCGCCTATCGCTGCCGCATCGCGTTCAATCTCAAGGGCGTCGCGCCGGAGTACGTCCCGATCCATCTGCGCCGGGGCGACCAGCGCGCCGAGGAGTACCTGCGGCTGAACCCGCAGGGGCTCGTGCCGGCGCTCGACATTGGCTCGCGGGTGCTGACGCAGTCGCTCGCGATCATCGAATGGCTCGACGAGACGCATCCCGAGCCGGCGCTCTTGCCCGGCGACGCCGCCGATCGCGCCGAGATCCGCGCTTTCGCGCTCGCGATCGCGGCCGACATCCACCCGCTCAACAACCTGCGGGTCCTGAAATACCTCAAGGCGCCGCTCGGGCACGACCAGGCGACGATCGACGCCTGGTACCGACACTGGGTCGAGAGCGGCCTTGCCGCCTGCGAGGCGCTCGTCACGAAAGAGGGCCGGCGCGGCCTGTATTGCTTCGGCGCCGAGCCGAGCCTCGCCGACATCTGCCTCATCCCGCAGCTTGCGAACGCCCGGCGCGTCGACAGCGACCTCTCCGCCTGCCCGACGCTGCTCGCGATCGAGGCGCAATGCGCGACGCTTCCCGCCTTCGCGGACGCCGCGCCGGAGAAGCAGCCCGACGCCGAGTAGCCGCGCTCCCGGAGAACGGTCAGGCCGCGCTCCGCGCCGCCCCGCGCGCCGCCTGCTCGGCGAATACGGCGGGCAGGTCGCAGGCCCGGCGCGGCCGGGAGAAGAGATAGCCCTGGGCTTCGGTGCAGCCTTGGGCGCGCACCTGCGCGAGCTGCTCGACCGTCTCGACGCCCTCGGCGGTCGTGGTGATGCCGAGGCTCGCGCCGAGGCCGGCGACGGCGCGCACGATCGCGGCGCAGTCCTCCTTCTCGGCGAGGTCGCGCACGAAGGAGCGGTCGATCTTGATCTTGTCGAACGGGAAGCTGCGCAGGTAGCTGAGGCTCGAATAGCCGGTGCCGAAATCGTCCATCGAGATGCGCACCCCGAGCCCGCGCAAGAGATGCAGCGTCTTCACCGTCGCGTCGTCCTCGAGGAGGAGGACCGACTCGGTGATCTCGAGCTCGAGCCGGTTGGCGGAGAGCGCCGAGGCGGAGAGCGCGCGCACCACCGCCGGGGCGAGGTTGCGGCGCTTGAACTGCGCCGGCGACAGGTTGACCGCGACTTTCATGCGCCGCGGCCATTTCGCCGCCTCGAGGCAGGCTTCGCGCAGCACCCATTCGCCGAGCGGCACGATGAGCCCGATCTCCTCGGCGAGCGGGATGAACTCGGCGGGCGACACGAGGCCCCGCCCGGGATGGTTCCAGCGCAGGAGCGCCTCGCAGCCGCTGATGGTCTCGGTCCGCAGATCGATGAGCGGCTGGTAGAACAGCTCGAACTGCCCGTCGGCGAGGGCCTTGCGCAGATCGAGCTCGAGGGCGCGGCGGGCCTGCAGCCGCGCATCCATCTCGCGCTCGAAGACGCGGTACAGCCGGCGCCCGTCCGATTTCGCGCGATAGAGCGCCATGTCGGCGTTCTTGAGCAGCTGGTCGGGGTGGTCGCCGTCGCTCGGCGCGATGGCGATGCCGACGCTCGCCCCGACCACCACCTCGTGGCCGTCGATGTCGTAGGGCTCGCAGACGTCGTCGATGAGGCGCTGGGCGAGGATCGCGGCGGATTCCGGCTTGTCGAGGCCGGCCTGCAGGATCGCGAACTCGTCGCCGCCGAGGCGGGCGACCGTGTCGGTGTCGCGCACGCAGGCGCGGAGGCGCTCGGTCACGGCCTTGAGGAGGCCGTCGCCGACCGGATGGCCGAGCGTGTCGTTGACGCTCTTGAAGTGGTCGAGGTCGAGGCAGAGCACGGCGACGGTCTCGCCGCGCGCCACCCGGACGAGCGCCTTCTCCATCTCCTCGCGGAAGAGCACGCGGTTCGCGAGGCCGGTGAGCGCGTCGTGGCGCGCCATGTGCTCGATGCGGGCCTCGGCGCGGATCGTCTCGGTGATGTCCTCGATCGTCGCGACCCAGCCGCCGTCGACCATCGGCTCGTGGCTGATCTGCATCGTGCGGCCGTCCTGGAGCTCGAGCCGATAGTGGCTCGCGCGGCCCTGGAAGGCGCTCGTCAGCTGCTGGTCGCGATAGGGCTCGAGCTCCCTCGGCCCGGTGCCGACCGCGAGCCGGTGCTCGAGCACGGTCAGGATCGAGGTGCCGGGCAGGGTCAGCTCCGGCGGCAGCTTGTAGAGCTCGGCGTAGCGCCGGTTGCAGACGATGATCCGGCCCTCGGCGTCGAACATGCCGAGGCCCTGGGCCATGGTGTTGAGGGCGGCGTCGAAGCGGCGGTTCTGCTCGGCGAGCGCGCGCTCGGCCGCCTTGCGCTCGGTGACGTCCTCGTGCGTCGCGACCCAGCCGCCGTCCGGCATCGGCTGGAACGAGACCGAGAAGGTGCGGCCGTCGACAAGCTCGAGGAGCCGCGTGCGCGGCGTGCGGTCCTCGACCGTCGAGATCAGGTCGGCGGCGTATTGCTCGGCGCCGCTCTTCGGGTAGATGCCGGTCGCGAGCCGATGGGCGAGGAGATCGTCGTAGCTCGTTCCGGGCTGGGCCAGATCAGGGGTGAGCCCGTACATCTCGGCGTAGCGCGTGTTGCAGACGATGAGCCGGCGCTCGCCGTCGAACATGCACAGGCCGTGGGTCATGTTGTTGAGGGCGGTGTCGAAGCGCAGATTGTGCCGCGCCAGCTCGCGGTTGATCTTCTGCAGCGCCGCGTGGGTCGCGGCGAGACGCTCCTGCGTCTCGCGCTCGGCGGTGACGTCGCAGCCGACGCCGCGGTAGCCGAGGAAGGCGCCGTCGGCGGCAAAGCGCGGCTGGCCGCTGATCTTGAACCAGCGCACGCTGCCGTCGCGATGGCTGTAGGGATAGACGAGGTCCCGGAACGGCCGGCGCGCCAGGAGATCGTCGATATGGGCCTGCCAGAACGCCCGGTCGGCGGCGTTCGCGGCGATGTCGAGGCGGCTCTTGCCGACCTCGCGATCGGGCTCGACGCCGGCGACCTCGGCAAGACGACTCGAGAAATAGGAGAAGCGCAGATCCGCGTCCATCTCCCAGAACCAGTCGGACGCGATCTCGGCGAAATCTTCGAGCAGACGTTCGAACGGCACCCGGAGCCCCTTCCTGATCGACCATCAAGACGGGATGTTCCTAAAAAACCCGTTATATGGTCCTGGAAAGCCCCGGTTTTTTCGCTGCGCGCGCCCGTGCCGCGCCGCCCGGCTATTCGGCCGCGACCTTCGTCGGCCGCTCTGCGTCCTTGGCCTCGGCGGCCTTCTGCGCCGCGGCGCGCGCCGCCTCGAGGGCCGCTTTCAGGGCCTCGCGGAGCGAGGTGACGTAATAGTCGGCGCCGATCGCCGCGCGCAGCGATTCATCCGTCAGCACCGCCTCCTCGGCCGGCCACAGGCCGACGAGGATCGGGGCGTCGCCGACCTTCTGGCGCAGGCGCCGCAGGAGATAGCGCAGGTGCGCCGGGTTGCCCTTGATCTCGAGGTAGGACACGCACACCATCGCGACGCCCTTGGTATCGAGCCCGATGATGTTCGAGCGCGACACCGCCTCGTGCGGCACGACGCGGGCGCCGAGCCCGTGCTTGCGCAGGAGCTGCGCCAGCATCGTCGACGCCGCCTCGTCGAGCGCGCCGCGGCCGGCGATGCACATGATCGGCGCCTCGCCGCGCCAGCTCTCGGGCAGCTCCTCAGGGGCCGGCGCCGGCTCCTCGACCGGCGGCTCCTTCGGCAGCGCCTTCTCGGCGATCGGGGCGCCGACCGGATCCGTCTCCTCCTCTTCCTTCGGCGGCTCGGCGTCCGGAACCGAGCCGAGGTCGTGCACGAGGCCCTTGATCGCCTCCTTGATGCGCTCGATCTGGGCCGGGGCGAGGACGTCGCGGGCGGCGTCGTTCGCGGCGAGCTGCAGGCCCTTCAACGCGACCTCGTCGTAGTAGGACGACAGCGAGCGCTCCTTCAGCAGCTGCTCGGCGTGCTCGAGCGCCTCGTCCGGATCGCCGGCGAGCATGCGCTGGTAGAAGTTCTCGGCCGGGCTCAGCGCCGGCCGGTCGCCGAGCAGCACGTCGAAGAACTCGAGGCGCTCGACATGGCGGCCGAGCACGACGAGGCAGAGCGTCAGCGGCGTCGCGATGAGGAGCCCGATCGGCCCCCAGAGCCAGGTCCAGAAGATCGCCGAGACGACGACCGAGAACGGCGACAGGCCGGTGCTCTTGCCGTAGACGAGCGGCTCGACGACGTGGCCCATGAACGGCTCGGAGACGATGAACAGCGCCGCCGTCCACAGCATCATCGACCAGCCGGGATCGACGGCGGCCGCAAGCCCGATCGGCAGCAGCGCCGCGATGAAGGAGCCGACATAGGGCACGAAGCGCAGGAGCGCGGTGAGGATGCCCCACAGCACCGGGCTCGGCACGCCGATGATCCACAGCCCGGCCGAGGTCCAGACCCCGAAGGCGGCGTTGAGCGCGAGCTGGGTGAGGTAGAAGCGGGAGAGCCGGCGCGCCGCGTCGTCCATGGCGGCGGTGGTGCGGTGCAGGTCGCTCGACCCGAACAGCCGGATCATGCGGTCGCGCAGATCCTCGCGCTGGAGCAGGATGAAGATCAGCACCACGAAGGTGATGCCGAGCATCGCCAGCGGGTGCAGGATCGGCGCGACGAAGCGCTGCGCGAGCTCGAGCGGCGTGAGATCGGGCTGGCGGACCTCGACCGGCAGCGGCTGCTGCGGCTCGGGCGCGGCCTGCGCCGGCGGCTGTGTCGGGGCCGGGGCCTGATCGTCCTTCGTGGCCCGCTCGATCTCGCGTCCGAGGTGGCGCATCCGCGTCGACAGGCGGCCGAGGACGCCCTCCCGCAGCCCGCCGACCTTGTCGCGGATCGTCTGCTCGTAGCGCGGCAGATCGCTCGCGAGCTCGGCCACCTGCAGCCCCATGACCGTGCCGAGGGTGCCGATCACGCCGAGCGCGACGAGCACCGCGACGATCACCGAGAACACCCGTCCGAGCCTGAGCCGACGCATGAGATCGACGAACGGCGCCAGCACGAAAGCGAGCAGCACCGCGAGCACGATCGGCAGGAACACGTCGCGCCCGAAATAGAGCGCCGCGACCGCCGCAACCCCGACGAGGAGCGTCATCAGGCTCGCAAGCGTCGGCGTCTCGGCCGGCGCGACTTCGTTCTCGGGCGCAGGCCGCGGCCTTGGCGCGTCTGCCATGATGGTTTCTCCGGCCGGCCCGGCGGACCGGGGAAAGGAAGCTTCGCCATCGTCAAACGTGCGAGCGCCGGAATCGATCCTGGCCGGCATCGGTGCGGGCCGGAATCGGTCGGGCTTGGCGATCCTTGCCCCGCGTCCTAAAGGTGCCGTCCCTGCCACGAACCGCGGCTCCCATGACCGGCAACCCGATCGCCGTCTTCGACGGCCATAACGACGTTCTCCTGCGGCTGTTCCGGCGCGGCGGCGAGGCCGAGCGCGCCTTCCTCGACGGCGAGGCGGCGGGCCATATCGACCTGCCGAAGGCCCGCCGCGGCGGGCTTGCCGGCGGGCTCTTTGCGATCTTCTCGCCCTCCGACGAAGGCAGCGGCGGCGGCTCGAAGGTCGAGGAGCTGATGGCGACCCCGCCCTACGACGTGCCGCTGCCTGAGCACCTCGAGCTCACCTTCGCGCAGCGCGTGACGGTCAACATGGCGGCGCTCCTGTTTCGCATCGAGCGCGCCTCGGCGGGTGCCGTGAAGGTCTGCCGCAGCGCCGCCGAGATCGAGGGCGCGATCGCCGGCGGCGTGCTCGCGAGCGTGCTGCACGTCGAGGGCGCCGACGCGATCGACCCCGATTTCCACCTCCTCGACGTCCTCTGCGAGGCCGGCCTGCGTTCGCTCGGGCTCGTCTGGAGCCGGCCGAACGCCTTTGCCCGCGGCGTTCCGTTCCGCTTCCCGTCGACGCCCGACACCGGGCCGGGGCTGACCGATGCCGGGCGCGCGCTCGTCGCCCACTGCAACGCGCGCCGCATCCTGATCGACCTGTCGCACCTCAACGAGGCCGGCTTCTGGGACGTGGCGAAGCTCTCCGACGCGCCGCTCGTCGCGACGCATTCGAACGCCCATGCGCTGACGCCGCATTCGCGCAATCTCACCGACCGCCAGCTCGCCGCGATCGGCGAGAGCGGCGGCCTCGTCGGCGTCAACTTCGCGACGAGCTTCCTGCGCCCGGACGGCCGCCGCGACGCCGACACCCCGCTCGAGGACGTGATCGCGCACTTCGACCATCTGATCGGCAAGGTCGGCGAGGACGGCGTCGGCTTCGGCTCGGACTTCGACGGTGCGACGGTGCCGCGCGCCATCGGCGACGCCGCCGGCCTGCCGGCTCTCGTCGAGGCCATGCGCCGCCACGGCTACGGCGAGCCGCTCCTCGCCAAGCTCTGTCACGGCAACTGGCTCCGCGTGCTGGCGCGGACCTGGGGCGAGCCGCGCTCCGAGCGCCGCGCCGACCTCGCCGCCTGACCACGCCTGAGTTCTCCAAGGACCGCCATCGATGATCGAGCTTCACACCTGGTCGACCCCGAACGGCCGCAAGGTCTCCATCATGCTCGAGGAGGTCGGGCTGCCCTACTCCGTCCACCCGGTGAACATCGGCAAGGACGAGCAGTTCCGGCCGGAGTTCCTGGCGATCAGCCCGAACAACAAGATCCCGGCGATCGTCGACCCGGACGGGCCGGGAGGGAAGCGCTTCGCGCTGTTCGAATCCGGCGCGATCCTGATCTATCTCGGCGAGAAGACTCAGAAGCTCATCCCGAAGGACCCGGCGACGCGCTACGTCGCGCTGCAATGGCTCATGTTCCAGATGGGCGGTCTCGGGCCGATGCTCGGCCAGACGCACCATTTCCTTCGCGCCGCGCCGGAACAGGTCCCCTATGCGATCAAGCGCTACAAGGACGAGACGCGGCGGCTCTACGGCGTCCTCGACAAGCGCCTCGCCGAGGCCGAGCACCTCGCCGGCGAATACTCGATCGCCGACATCGCCTCCTATCCGTGGGTGGCGCGACACGAATGGCACCAGATCGAGCTCGGCGATTTCCCGAACGTCAAGCGCTGGTACGACGCGATCGGCGCCCGGCCGGCGGTGCAGCGCGGCATGAAGGTGCCGGCGTAGGCTTCCGCGATGGCCTGGGTCTATCTCTTCTTCGCCGGGCTGTTCGAGGTCGGCTGGGCGGTCGGGCTGAAGTTCACGGCGGGCTTCACGCGGCTCGTCCGGTCGCTCCTCACGCTCGCGGCGATGATCGCGAGCCTTGGCCTCCTCGGGCTCGCGCTTAAGGCGCTGCCGCTCGGGACCGCCTACGCGGTGTGGACCGGAATCGGGACGATCGGGACCGTTCTCGTCGGCATCGCGCTCTTCCATGAGAGCGCCGACGCGCGGCGGCTGACCTGCGTCGCGCTGATCGTCGTCGGGATCGTCGGCTTGAAGCTCGTCACGCCGGAATGAGCTTGGCTCGGTGGTGCGCCGGCTGGAGCGCCGCGGGATTATCGTGACCAGGAAGTAAATGGCGTCGACCTTCAGCCCTTTTTCAATCGCGAGCGTCGCCCCGTTAACATAGGGCAAGTCAAAGGTACCGCCCGACCTCCACGCCGGTTTTCCCTGATTCTGCGCATGTTTGCGATTCGACAACACTTTTGCCGTATCGCTCGCAGGTCTACTCCAGAAGGGGAGCCATGGAGCAGCAGCGGGTCTCGAAGTTTTGGCATGACGAGCGCGGCGGGCTTGCCCTGGCGTTCGGCCTTGCGTTGCCGGTGCTGTTGCTCGGCGCCGGGGCGATGATGGAATATGCCTCCCTCACCTCGCGCCGCGCCCAGCTCCAGCAGGCCGCCGACACCGGCGCCTTGACGGCGGCGCGCGAGCTCAGCCTCGCCAACGCCGACGACACCCGCGTCGTCAGCGTCGCGAAATCGGCGGCGCTCGCCTCGCTTGCCGGCGGCCAGCACGAGGGTTCCGCGGCGACGGTCGGGGCGTCCGTCATGGACAAGCGCTCCGGCGTGCAGGTCGTCGTCAACGAGACGGTCGTGAACCTGATGGGCAAGGTGATGAGCCTGCCCTCGAGCGAGCTCGAAGCCCGCGCGACCGCGAAACTCTCCGGCGGCGGCCGGCTCTGCGTCCTGACCCTCGACCCGAACGCCGGCGCCGCGATCCGGCTCGACACGGCCTCTAAGCTCACGGCGAACGGCTGCTCGGTGCAATCGAACTCGACCGACAAGAAGAGCATCCAGGTCCGCGACAGCGGCTTTCTTCTCGCCGAACGCATCTGCTCCAGCGGCGGCTATGAGGGGCGGGTCGGCGCGAATGTGAGCCCGACGCCGCTGACCGACTGCCCGCCGATCAAGGATCCGCTGGCGAGCCGCCCGCCGCCGCCGGTGCCGGCGTCGTGTGACAACGGCTCGCTCGTTCCCCTCCTGCCGCGCAAGATCATCGGCGGCACGCGCACGCTCGACCCCGGCATTTACTGCGGCGGGCTGATCGTCACCAACGGCGCCAACGTCACGCTGCGCGAGGGCACCTACATCTTCAACCAGGGTCCGCTCGTCGTCGACAAGGGCTCGACGCTCGCCGGCGACTACGTCGGCTTCTATTTCAACGGCGATCTCGCGACGATGAAGTTCGACTTCGATTCGATCATCAACCTGTCGGCGCCGAAGACCGGAACCATGGCCGGCCTGTTGATCTACAGCGATCCGAAGGCGATCCTCGGCAACAAGTTCAAGATCTTCAGCGACAATGCGCGCCGGCTCCTCGGCACGATCTACCTGCCGAGGGGCGATCTTTACGTCGACGCCAACAAGCCGATCGCCGACCAGTCCGCCTATACCGTCATCGTCGCCCGCACGATCGAGCTCCAATCCGGTCCGAACCTCGTGCTCAACGCCAATTACGGCGCGACCGACGTCCCGGTGCCGCAGGGCGTTGGACCGACGGGCTCGACCGTCGCGCTCTCGCAGTAGGGGCTTAGCGACGGCAGCGGCCGTCGCGCGCGCCTACCAGCCGCGCTTGCGCCGCAGGCCATGCGCCGGCGCCCAGGGCGGCGGCCCGTGGCGCCACTTCGCCCGCTTGCCGTGCTTCCAGCCCTTGCCGCCCTTCTTGACATAGGCAAGCTCCTCGTCGGCGAGGGTCTGGACAATGCCCTCGGGCGTCAGCGGAGCGGCGCGGGCGGCGGGTGTCGAAGCGAGCGCGAAGGCGATCGTCCCGACCATTGCGATGATGCGATGCATGGCTTCCTCGCGAAGAACGCCCCGTCAGGCCAGACGCGCAAACGGCCGCTCCGGTTCCGCCCGACGGCGTTCAGGTCGGTTGGCAATGTGCTACGGAGCCCTCGAAAAACGCAGGTTCAGCGATGCCTCCGCGCGGCAAGGCCGACGACGTGCCGTTCATCCACCTCTTGCGAGGCTTTGGCGCCGCTGCCGGTCTTGTGGGTGCACCTGTACGTTCAGCCGTTCTGGCTGCACGAGCGCCTCGACGAGGTGATCACGCTGCTGCGCATCGCGCCCGGCCACCTTGGCGTCGTAATCTTCTTCTTCGTCAGCGGCTTCGTGATCAGCCACGTCGCGATGGCCGAGACACGCCGCGAGTTCATCATCAAGCGGGTGTTCCGGATCTGGCCGACTCTCGCCTTGGCGATCGTCCTGACCTGGATCGCGAAGACCGTGGCAGCCTCATTCGGCGCCGCCCCGTTCGCGGGCTTCTCGACCGCCTCGACGGCATGGCACTACGTCGAGAGCCTGTTCTTCCTCGACTGGATGAGCGCGGGCGGCCTGCCGAGCAAGGAGCGTCCGCACGCCCTCATCATCGACTGGACGCTCTTCATCGAGGTCATGTTCTACGGTCTCGTCGCGGTCCTCCTCCGGCCGCTGCGGCTGGCGCCGGCCGTGGCCACGCTCGCGATGATCGGCGTTGTCGCTCTGACAAGCCTTGCCTACGCGCTCGACCCGGCCCTCCTTCACCTGAACTACACGAGCACGGGGGTGCTGCTGATCATCGTCGGCCGTGTGTTCTACCTGAATTGGCGGGGTATGACATCGAATCGCGCTACGCTGGGGCTCTTCGTGTTGAGCTTCGGACTTTACCTCGTGCTGCTGTCACGACTGCCGCTGAACACCTTGCTGGTGCCGCCCTACGAGCTCCTGGTGACGTACCTGCTTTCGGCCGCGATCTTCTTTTCCGTCATGAAGCTCGACGTCCGCCGCGTGGCGCGGCCGGTCCGGTTCCTCGCCGACATCAGCTATTCGGTCTACATGCTGCACGTGCCGGTCGGAATTTCCGTCGTGACCGCCGGCCGGGGGCTTGGGCTGCCGGCGGCGCTGTCGTTTGCGCTCGCCTGCCTCGCCGTCGCCGCTGCGTCTTGGGTGGTGACGCGCTACCTCGAGCGGCCGGCGCAGCGACTGGCCCGCCAGATCACATCCGGCTATCGAGAATGAGCGCCTGCCCGGTCGAGCCGTCCGCGGCCGCGCGGGTGAAGGTCGCGTTGTTGGTGCGGGCCTGACGCTCAGGCCTTCTTGCGGCGGAAGCTGCCCGGGTAGAGCAGGATCTTCTGGTCCGGCGAATCCTTCTGCTCCTGCGGGTCCTTCAGCAGGCCCTCGAGCCCGCGCGGGCGCAGAAGCAGGTTCACGGTCTCGATCGGCACCGCCGGGCTGAACAGATAGCCCTGCGCCATGTCGGCACCTTCGCGGACGAGAAAGTCGAGCTCCGGGTGGGTCTCGACGCCCTCGGCGACGGTCTTGAAGCCGAACGAGCGCGCGAGCCCCATGACGGTGCGCACCAGCATCTGCTTCTCGCGGTTGTCGGCGACGTCCTGGACGAGCGAGCGGTCGAGCTTGATCGTGTCGATCGGCAGCCGCGCCAGCATGGCGAGGTTCGAGTAGCCGGTGCCGAAATCGTCGATCGCGATGTTGATGCCCATCGCGCGCAGCTTCAGGATCTGCGCCTGCACGACCTCCGAGTCGCGCATCGCCATCGACTCGGTGATCTCGAGCTCGAGCATCTTCGGCGGGAAGCCGGTCTTCGCGATGATCGCCGCGACGGTCTCGGAGAAGTTCGGGTCCTCGAGCTGGAGGATCGAGACGTTGACGGCGACCGTGACCGCGAGCCCGTCGGCGAGCAGGCGGCCGATGTCGTCGATCGCGCGCTCGAGGACGAAGAGCCCGATATCCGGCACGAGCCCGGTCTCCTCGGCGATCGAGATGAACTTGCCGGGCGAGATGTAGCCGCGCTCCGGATGGCTCCAGCGCACCAGCGCCTCGACGCCGACGATCGAGCCGTCGGCGCAGGAGATCTTCGGCTGGTAATGGACGTTGAAGCGCCGCTCGCGGACCGCGACCTTGAGATCGTGCTCGATCGTCAGCCGCTCCTGCATCATCTCGGCGGCGTCGGGCGTGAACAGCGCGTAGCTGCCGCGGCCGCGGCGCTTCGCCTCGAACATCGCGATGTCGGCGTTCATCAGCAGCGTCTCGTAGTCGCTCCCATGCGCCGGGCAGATCGCGATGCCGGCGCTCGCGCCGATCATCATGCGGGCGCTGCCGACCTCGTAGGGCTCGGCAAGCTTCTCGAGCAGCTTCTCGGCCCGGGCGCAGACCTCCGTCTCGGCCCCGCGGCAGCGCACGACGGCGAGGAACTCATCGCCGCCGACGCGGGCGAGCAGCGCCTCCGTCACCCGGCCGGCTTCCTTCTCGGCGCGGAAGAAGGCGCTGAGGCGGGCCGCGACGATGCGCAGGAGATTGTCGCCGGCCTTGTGACCGAAGGTGTCGTTGATGCCCTTGAAGCGGTTGAGGTCCATGAACAGGAAGACGCCGAGCTCGTCGCGGCCGAGCCCGCCGAGCAGCGCCGCGCCGTCGATCCTGATCTTCTCGCGGTTCGAAAGCCCGGTGACCGGGTCGTAGAAGGCGAGCTGGCGGATGCGCCCGAGGCTCGTGCGCAGGTTCGTCAGCATCGCCTCGAAGGCGATGCCGAGGCTGTGGACCTCGCCGAAGCCGGTCGCCCGGAACGGCACCTCGAGATCGCCCTCGGCAACCGCGGTCGCCGCCCGCGACAGCTGCGGCAGGCCGCGGGTGGCGTGGCGCACCGAGATCAGGAGCGCGCTGACGAGAGCGACGAGGGAGCCCGCCGCGAGCACCAGGAACCAGATCATCAGCGAGCGCGTCTGCTCGGCGCCGATGCGGAACATCTGCTCCTGGGAGGCCTTCACCTCGGCGGTTCTGGTATAGGCGCAGACCTTGAGATCGGCGACGTAGTCGACGCAGCGCGCGACGTTTCCGCGATCGAGGCTGTGAAGCAGCTCGTCCTCGCGGACGTGATCGTAGCGCAGCTGCAGGGCCCGCCCGCCGCCGCTCGAGACCACGCCGCGGCCCGAGACGACGGCGACGCCGGCGCGGGCGAGGGTTGAGAAATTCTCGAGCGTTCCCTCCATCGCGGCAAGGGCGCGCACGCCGATCAGGGCGCCGGCGACGTCGCCGAAATCGTCGAAGATCGGGTCGATGACGATGTGCCCGACCCGCTCGCCGTCGGCTATCCCTAAGGCCGGCGCCAGCACCGGGCCGAACCGGCGCGTCGATTCGAAGACCTTGCGCGAGACGCGGCTATTGTTGGCGAGGACCTCGCCGATCGCCGCGCTGAGATCGGTGAGCGCCAGCGCCTCGCTCAGGTTGAGGAGATCGAGGGCCGAGCTCGCGCCGACGAAATGGCCGTCGGCGGCGACCGCCAAGAGGACGTCGAGTTCCGAGATCTTGGCCGCCGGGGCGAAGAGCTCGCGGATCGTCACGTCGTTCTGGGAGGCGACCGCCTTGACGACGTCCGAGCGTTGCGCGAGGGCGCGGATCTGCCGCCCGGTCTCGGCGAACATCATCTCGAGCCGGGCGCGGGCGAGACGCGCCTCGCCGTCGAGCTTCTCCGACATCTGCTGCTCGGAGAGCTCGGAGAGCGCCGCGCCCTGCTCGTTGAGGCCGCGGTTGAGCCGCATGGCGGTGAGCACGCCGATGGCGCCGAAGGTGGTCGCGCCGGTGACGAGGACGACGGCGGCAAGGCGGGCGCCGATCGAGAAGTTCTTCTTCGCCGAGGCCGGCGAACGGGCCGGATCGAGCTCGGGACCGTCCGGGGACGCGCTGCCGGCGCCCGCAAGCGGCGCGTCCGCGCCGGCGGTTTTCGGCGCGGCCAAACGGGTCGGATCGACGGTCGAAGCCAAGCTAGCCCCCTGCCAAGAACCGGACCGTAGATCGAATTGCTAAAGGTTGAGTAAGCGCGCCGCCCTGCAAGCCAGCCGCCTCCCTTGCAACCTGCACGACCTCGCGCGAGGCCTTGCACGCCGCTTCGACGATCCGTTGAAGGTTGCTTAAGGGAAGCTGCCTAAGGATGACCGACCTATCGGGTGGCGGGCCGTCCATCATGCGCCTCAACTCTCTTCGATCGATCCTTTCGTCGGCTCTCGTCGCCTAGCCGGTGCTCGCCTTCGGCTCCGAGCTCGCGGTCGTCGGCACCGGCGACGGCATCGAGGTCCTGAAAGCGCTCAGCACCGCGTTCAACCGCATGGAGAGCGCGACGGAGGTGACGATCCCGCCGAGCATCGGGTCGGGGGGCGGCATCGCCGCCGTCGGCGCCGGCAAGGCCTCGCTCGGCCGAGTCGCGCGCACGCTGACCGAGGCGGAGCTCGGCCGGGGCCTCGTCTATACCCCGGTCCTGCGCCTGCCCTCGGCGATCTTCGTCCATCCGAGCGCGCAGGCGACCGACCTCACGGCGGCGCAACTCGTCGACATCTACGCCGGCAAGATCACGAACTGGAAGGAGGTCGGCGGGACCGATCTTCGCATCCGGGTGGTCCGGCGCGAGGAGGCGGACAGCACCCTGACGGTGCTGCGCGACTCGATGCCGGGATGGAAGGATCTCGCGATCACCGAGCGCTCGAAGCTCGCCACCTCGACCCAGGAGGCGATCGAGACCGTGCGCCTCGTCGAGGGCGCGATCGGCTTCGGGCCGTTCACCAAGGTGCTCGAGCACGGCACCGTGGTGCTCAGGATCGACGGCCACCACCCGACCGACCGCGGCTATCCGAGCAGCGCCGTCGTCGCCTTCATCCACACCCCGGCGACGGTGACCTCCGACGCCAAGGCGTTCATGTCCTTCGCCGCGTCGGCGACGGGCAAGGACATCGTCCGCAGCTACGGCGGGGTTCCGGTGAACTGACGGGACGCGCCCTTACGTCTCAGGAGCGCGCGAGAATCCGCGAGAACAGGGTCGCGCGCCGGCGCGTCTCGCCCGGCGCCGCCCGCTCGAGGGCGGGCGCCTGGCGCGATGCGGCAGCCGGAAGCGGCGACAGCATCGGCGGCGCGCCGGCCGGGCGCGGCGACAGCGGGTTCTGAGCCGATGCGCCGGCCGGAGCCCGCATCATCTGGCGCAGGCGGTCGAGCATCGAGGCGCCCTGCGTGTTCATGGTGAACGGGTCGGCGTGGCACTCGGCGCCGGCGCGGTGCGCCAGGAGCTTCACGGCATCGACCATCGCGGGCGCGCCGGCGGCGTAGACCGTGTCGGCCAAGGTCAGCGCGGGCAGGAACTCGGTCGGCCGGCCGAAGCGGATGCCGTCGCCGCCCTCGTTCCCGCTTGCCGTCAGCACGATGTCGCGGACGCCGTTGCTCGACAGCCAGTCCACCGCCGGGCCCATGTAGAGGTTGCGCGGATCGCGGGCGCCGGCGACGACGACGATCTCGCGCTCGGGCTGCGCCAGGCGCGCGGCGCGCGCCACCGACCAGATCGGGGCCCAGCCGGTGCCGCTCGCGACGAGCACGAGACGCGACGCCGCCTCGCGATAGAAAGCGTGCCCGTAGGGTCCGTTGATCGTCACCTTGTGGCCGAGGCGGATCGCGTGGCCGAGCGCGGCCGAGACCATGCCGCCCTCGTAGCGCTTGATGTGGAACACGAGCTCGGCGCCGTCGAGGCCGCCGTCGAGATAGGCGGTCGGGCTGTAGTCCCGCGACGGGAAGCCGGCGAAGGCCGCCTTCACATACTGGCCCGGCAGGTAGGTGAAGGGCGAGTTCAGCCGCACCACCACCTCGGCGACCTCGAGCGAGAGCCAGCGCATGGCGGCGAGCGTGCCCTGGCGCTTCGCCGGCACCGGAACCTCGTCGAACAGGATCTCGGCGTCGCCCTCGATCGTCGCCTGGCAGGCGCGGACCAGGTCGCCATCGTGGCTGCCCTGGGGGTCGACATCCCCGGACACGACCCGCACCAGGCAGGTGTCGCATTGCCCGGAGCAGCAATCGTGGGGGATCAGCATGCGGGCCGCGAGCCCGGCGTCGACGAGAGTGTCGCCGAGGCTCACCCGGAGCTGCTTGCCGTTGACCGTGAGGGTGCACTTATCGCCCATGATCAATCGTCTTTCTCAAATCGAGGGACGCAGAAGGGTACGGATTCAGAAGGGTACGCTCCCAATGGCGGCTCAGTGCATGACGACTTTCACGGGCCGCATGTGGCGGGTGTGGCGGGTTTGGTTGTGGTCGAAGACCGAGACCCACATGAACACGTCCTTGCCCGGGACGAAGTCGACGTCGTACTGGCTGCCGGTCGCGATGTTGCGGCTGAGCTCGAGGGTCCAGTGGCCGTCCTTCCACTTGGCCCCGCCGAAGAGGTCGGCCCGGTCGCCTTCGTAGTCGCCCATGATGAGGACGCCGGGGAGCACGGTGCCGACCGGGATCTTGTCGTCGAGCTCCTTCGTGTACGGGACCGTTTCGGCCTCGGTCATCCACCAGCGCGAATTCTCGTCGTCGCTGCGCTCCGGATCGGGCTCGAAGCGGCCGCGCGCCGCGATCGCGGCATCGAGGTCCTTGGGCAGGCGCAGGAGCGGCGCCGCCCCGCGGTGGCCGACATCCATTTTGTAGTTGTAGCTGTAGAAGGCCCGGCCGGGATCGTTCCAGTAGCCGGCCTGGTAGCGCGCCTTGCCGGCGGCTTCGCCAGGGGTCGGCTCGCGCGGTGGGCCGAAATACTGGTCGTCGACGCGCCCGAGATGGCCGCCGCGCGAGGCCTTCCACTGCCAAACGTCGACGAAGCTGCCGTCGGTCGTGTAGTGCAGGCCGCGCTCGTTGACGGCGGCGGGCAGCTTCTTGTCGCCGATCGCCTGGTCGCCAAGCGGCGTCTTGCCCATGTGGGTCGAGCCGGCGTTGCCGAAGCCGTCATGGTACGACAGGAGAACGGCGAACTTGTCCTCGTAGAAGGTGGTGACGTCGGCGGCGTCGGCGTGGTTGCCGAGGACGTGCCAGCCGTCCTCCTTCTTGATCATCGGCGTCCGGCGCAGCGACCGGGTCGGATCCTCCCAGCGGAACGCGAAATAGACCTTCTTGTCGTCGTGCACGGCGCGGATCTCGACCGTCGACTCGCCGAGGCCGCTGAGGTTCGACCCCTGCATCGTGCGCACATAGACCGGGCGCGCGGTCCTCCACATCGCCTCGTCCATGACGCCATCGAGCTTCGGCGCCTCGCTTGCGGGGATGGTGCGGATCTGGAGCTCGTCGAGGGTGCCGTAGTCGGCGAGCACGAGGCTCGCGGCGACGACCGAGCCGACGCTCGCCGCGATGAGGAACGGCCGCGAGCGCGTCGCCTTCGTCCGCACGAGCGCGGACGGCCGGAACAGGCGCAGCAGCTGCTGCAGGCCGCCGTAGCAGAAGTGGCTGATCGAGTGGGCGACGATGTAGATCAGGACCGCGGTGGCGGTGAAGCTGTGGATCGTCACCCACCAGCCGCCGTGGCCGAGGTAGAGCAGGAACCCGGTGACGGTCTGGATCAGGAGCAGGCCGTAGAGCGTCCAGTGCAGGACGACGTTGACGGCGCCCCACTTGGTCTTGCGCGGCACCGGCATGGTCAGCGCCCTGACCTTGGCGAGCGCGACGCGGCGCTTCAGGCTGTAGACGGCGTAGGCCGTCGAGGCGAAGTAGAGCGCGAGGCCCGAGATGATGTGCCAGCTCCAGATCTCGCCCTGCGGCAGGATCGGAGCGATGGCGCG
>DAINQO010000040.1:17539-18852 GCA_036742625.1 Microvirga sp. | reverse complement strand
GCCGCCTTGATGGGCGGCCCGCAGCGCAGCCAGACGTTGGGCGACGACGGCGCTCTTCTGCATGACCTCGAGCTCGGCCACTTTCGCGGCGGCCTTGGCGTCCGTGCGCGCGACGCCGGCAGCGCCGCCGGCGCCGGCCATGGCGCGGTCGAATGCGGCCTCGGCCCGATCGACCTTGCGCTCCGTGCGCCGGCCGGGGCGCGTCGGGCCGTCGCCGCCGAGGGCCGCGTCGCGCTGCGCGATCTCGAAGCTCGCAAGCTCCTCCTCCATCTGCGCTTTGCGCCCGGTGAGCGCCGCCAGGCACTCCTCGAGCCGGGCGGCCTCCTGCTCCGCCTCGGCCTGGACGGCCTGCAGCCGCTCTGCCTGAGCTTCGAACTCGAGCTGGCGGGTCACCGCCGCTTCGGCCAGATCGTCCCGGCCCTGGCCAAGCGCAAATCGCGCCTTCTCATCGAGACCGGCGAGCCGCTCGCGGGTCAGGCGTTCCTGGCGCACGGCCTGGAGGCGGCGCGCCGTCGCGGCCTCGTGCTCGGAACGGACTTCGTCGATGGCGCGGTCGACCTCGCGGATCGCCTCGCGCATCACGCTCGTGCCGCCGGCGCGCTCCATGGCGTCGACCGAGTCCTCGATGCTCCCCGAGATCAAGCGCCGAACGCGCAAGAAGATTGATTCCGCCATCGTGTCCCCCTCGTGCTTACGCCGCGTGCTCGGCACGACTAAACCGTTCAGACCCTAAAAACGGATGAAGCATCTAGGTAAATGCCGGGTCGGCTCTCCGCACGCGCGGCCTGGCGAGGCCGGTGAGGGCCAGCACCGCTCCCAAGGCGACGAGGACGAGGAAGAACATCCATCGGCCGAATAGCCCGTCCGCCGCGCTGCGCAAGGTGATCACGCTCGGATCCTTCGTCGAACGCACGAAGGCGACGCTCTCACCGCCCCAGTTCGCGAAAGTAAAGTAGTCCAGATGGCGCTTCTCCACTGACGGCGAGGAGAGGCGCACGGCCGTGACGGAGCAGTTCGACATCACGAAGGTGTAGCGGGTGCATTTTGCCTTCTCGGCTGCCCATTCTTGCGTCGGCTGCCAGTAGCCGCGATGAGCAGTATCCCTCAACAGACCCGGCACGGCCGAATAGGTCAGAAACGCGAAAGCGCAGAGCCCGAGCGCAAAGCGGACGATGCTTGTCATGACAGCTTCCCTAAAGTCGACGCGCTCAGCATGGCAGAGTGTCTCTGAAATCCGATTAGCCTGCCCTTCTCAATCAAAGCCCGACACGCAAGGATTCGGTGACGTTATGGCTTCAGCGCACTTTAACGGG
>DAINQO010000040.1:0-17439 GCA_036742625.1 Microvirga sp. | reverse complement strand
AAAGCCCGACACGCAAGGATTCGGTGACGTTATGGCTTCAGCGCACTTTAACGGGATTGCCCTACGTCAAGGCTGCAACCGGCTGGACGGGGCGTTGGCATGGAAATCGTTCTGATGATCGGCGCAAGCGGTGTCGCGCTTGCCGTGGCGCTCGCCTGGTGGACCCACAACCGCTTGATGGCCTTGGACGAGCGCTGCGCGACGGCCTTTGCGGACGTCGACGTCCAGCTGAAGCATCGCCACAATCTCATCCCAGGTCTCGTCGAGACCGTGCGCGGCTACGCCGGCCATGAGCTGACGGTGCTGACGGAAGTGACGCGGGCGCGGGCGAACGCGCTCAGCGCCGCGAGCCCCGACACGCGGCTCGAGGCCGAAACGCAGGTCGGCCAGAGCATCACTTCGCTCTTGACCGTCGTCGAGCGCTACCCCGAGCTGCAGGCGTCGGTGCATTTCCGCGACCTCAGGGTCGAGCTCGCAGACGCCGAGAACCGCATCACCGCCGCGCGGCGCTTCTTCAACCTCGCCATCGACGAGTTCAACGCGACCCTGCGGCAGTTCCCCGGCAACGTCATCGGCGCCGCCGTCCGGCTCAGCCGCCGCAAGCACTTCGATCTCGGCATCGAGCGGGTGCTGCTCGACGAGCCCGTCGCCATCCGTTTCTGAGCCGCGGCTCGCGGCCGGCTGCCGCCGCCTGCGCCGACGGGGTCCTCGCATGCTGCGCGTCCACGGCTTCTACGGCCACGTCCGGCGCAACGACTTGCGCTCGCTCGCGATGTTCGCGGGCTTCGCCGTCGCCTTCCAGATAGTGGCGGCCGTGACCCTCTTCGTGCCGCTCGTCTTCCTCGATCTGAAGCACCTGCCGTTCTTCTCGCTCGGCTACGTCGAGCGCTACGCCCCGATCGTCTTCGTCCTCGGCCTCGGGCTCTTCCTGCACCGCTTCCTGCGCCACGTCGCCTCCGTGCGGGCGACCGTCGCCTTCACGGACGTCGATCGGCGGACGGACCCGCGCCTCGTCAACATCGTCGAGACGGCCGCCATCGCAGCCGGGTTGCCGCTGCCAAAGGTCGGGCGCATCGAGACCTCGGCGCTCAACGCCTTCGCGTGCGGCCTGAGCGCATCGACCGCCGTCGTCGTCGCGACCCGCGGCCTCGAGGAGGCCCTCGACGACGACGAGCTCGCCGCCGTCGTCGCGCACGAGATCGCGCACATCAAGAACGGCGACATCCGGCTCATGGCTGCCGCCAACGTGCTGATGGAGATTCTTGTGCTCGTGCAGCGCAAGAACGTGCTCGGCGGCGTCGGATGGAAAAAGGCCCTGGTCCTGGTCTTCATGCCGGCCCTGCTGCTCGTGTTCGGCGCCGCCGGCGTCGCCACGAGGGTCGCCTTCACCATGGCCCGCGTCTCGCGCCTGCTGATTTCTTCGTCGCGCGAGTTCGTCGCCGACGCCGAGGCGGTCCGCCTGACGCATAACCCCGCCGCCCTGGTCTCGGCCCTGCGCCGCATCGAGGGCCGCAGCGCCGTCGCGGGCCTCAGCGCGCAGGCAGACGCCATGATGATCGACGGGGCGGTCGAAGGCCCGCTTGCGTCGCATCCGAGCATCGCCGAGCGCATCGCCGTGCTGACGCGGCTCTCCGGCGACCTCGTGCCGGCGGCGCCCCCGAGCCCGGACACCCGGCCGCCAGCCTGGACCGCGCAGCGGCCCGGCCCGTGGGGTGCGCCGCCGGCTCAGCCGGCGGCGGCGCCGGCCCGCTTCCTCGTTCAGCGGGTCAACGCCGGGGTGACGGAGAACGTCTTCGGCCTGACCCCGGGTGCGCGGCGTGTCATGACGATCGGCATGATCGTCATGGCGGGCATGATCTTCTGGACCATGTTCAAGGTCATGAAGCCGGCCCGACCCCTGGACCGCGACACCGTCCACGCGGCCGTGAACGCGGCGCGGCAGATCCACAATGGCCCGGCGGTGTTTCATGGCGCAGGCAATACGGCCGCCACGCCCCGGAGCGAAGCACTGCGCCTCGCGGCGATGGACCCGGTCGACGCGCGGTGCTTTGCGACCGAACGCTATAGCGTCGGCGACCGGGGCCTGCGTCCGATCGGCGAGCCCGACCCGCGGCTGGTCGAAGCCTTCCTCGGTGGCCCGCAGGCCGGATCGGGCGATGTCGTCCTGGAGCGTTATCTCGCCCTGAAGGAGCGCTCCGTACGCGCCGTCTCGGCGGCACAGCCTGCCGACCTCGATTCGGCGCTGCTTGCCTATGTCGGGACGCGCAAGACGATGCTCATGGTCGTCCACCGCTTCTTCGGCGAGGCGGGCTTGCGCCTGATGCAGGACGCTTACGACAGCCCCGCCGACCGCGCGGTCCTCGCTAAGCTTCGCGAGCGCCTGCATGAAGGCGCATCGGCGCTGCGGGCGCAAGGCAAGCTCGCAAGGGAGATGGCGTTGCTGGGCTCGGCCCCCGCGGATTTCGTGCCCTGCCTCGCACGCGCGGCAGGAGCAGCCCGCACCGCCAAGCCGATCCGCGACGTCGCGCCCTGAACTACGGCCTCAGGCCGCGTCGCTCGTCGCCTGGCTGCGGCGGTCGGGATCGATGTCCCGGCTCTTCCTAGGGCCGGTCAGATGGGCAACCTTGCGCGCGTGGTCGACCGCGTGGCGGGCGGCATCGCTATGCGTGAACAGGGCGAGCGTTTCCTCCTCGCCCTCGGTCACCGGCGTCAGGGCCTGATCGGTGTAGGCGAACCGATTCGGGTCCCTCTCGATGCGTCGCATGGTCATGCCGAGCCAGGCTGCCAGCCGGATGGCGCGGGCGGTCTTCGATGCGAACTCCGCCGCGAGCTTCGGATAGAAAGCCCAGACCGGCTCGACCGGCATGCCTGGTCGGCGGTCGAGGCGGTACTTCCGGCGCAGGAGGCCGCCCTGGAGCGGATGAACCCCCTCGATCGGAACCGAGGAGGCGAACATGTAGATGAAGGTCACGAGCCGGGACATGCTGCACTTCGCGGCGGCGCCGCGCCGCAAGAGCGTTTCCATGTGCTCGGGCGTGAAAAAGGTCCGCCAGGCGTCCTGATAGATCTGCTCCCAGACCTCCTTCGTCATCTTGGGATGGTTCGAGACGGCGTGCTCGCCGTCGTACCGGTTCATGTCAGGGTCCATCCACTCGCCCTTGGTGTACAGGACCTTGTGGTCCTCGGAGCCCGGCAGCGGCGTCAGGATGAAGAACTCGAGAATGTCGAGCGGCAGCTCCTTCTTGATGATCTCGATGTCCTCGCGGATCGACTCCGGCGTGTCGAAGGGGAAGCCGAGAATGTAGCCCGCCGTGGTGATCGCCCCGGCGTTCTTCCAGGCGAGCAGCATCTTGCGGTATTCGGTGATCTTGTTCTGGCGCTTCTTCGCCGCGATGAGGTTTGCGGCGTTGATGCTCTCCATGCCGACGAGCACGCGGTTGGTGCCGGCCCGCGTCGCCTTCTCGATGAAGTTCGGGATCTTGTGGCAGAGCGTATCGACCTGGACCATCAGCTTGACCTTCATGCCGTGGCGCTCGCGCAGCTCGATGATGCGGTCGAAGATCGGCTCCCAGTCCTTGTTGCGGGCGAGGTTGTCGTCGGTGATGAAGAAGTGCCGGATGCCGTGCGCCCAGTGCTCGCGGATGGTGCGCTCGACGTCGTCCGCCGTGCGGCCGCGCGATTTGCGGCCTTGGACGTTGATGATGGTGCAGAACGAGCACTGGTAGGGACAGCCGCGGCCGGCGTCGAAGCTCGCGAGCGACTGGATGGTTCGCCTCAGATGCGCCGGCGGAAGGATCGGGGTCGGCTGCGACTCGAGCGCCGGCAGGTCCTTCAGGTAGTTGTAGATCGGCTGCAGCGTCCCGTTCGCGGCGTCCTGGAGGATCGTGTCCATCCGCCCTTCGAGCTCGCCGGCGAACAGGCTGACGCCCATGTCGAGCGCGACCTTGAGGTCGGCCTGCAGCTCCGGCAGCATGGCGAGGCAGCCCGACACGTGGAAGCCGCCGATCATCACCGGCACGCCGGCGGCGCGGAACGGGCGCGCGATGTCGAGCGCGCGCGGGAACTGGTTCGACTGCACGCCGACGATGCCGAGAAGACCGAAGCCGCCGTGGCGGCGGAACCGTGACAGCAGCTGCTGGATTTTGACCCGGCTGTTGATCTCGTCGATGACCGTGATGTCGATCGCCGTGTCGGGTCCGAGGACCGCCCGCTCGGCCGAATCCCGCCCGAGGCTGTAGAGCACCGCAAGCGTGTTCGACGGAATGACCGCGCGCGCCCACTGAACGACGTAACCGTCGTCGGCGTAATGGGACGGCTTGATCAAGATAAGCTGAAAGCGCCGCTGGCGCGGCTTCACTGCAGCAAACACCCGTTTAGGACCCCCATCCCGACCTGGGCCGCATATCATGCCGGCGAGCCCCCAGGAAGGGCATAGGAATGGCGAAACTGAGGCGCGGGGAAAGCGGAGATTTTCGGCGCTCGTTATTGGCCGTATCCATTTCCGGGCGTGGAAGCGCTGCAGGAACGCCGGCGCCTATTCTCCGGAACGTCAGGATTTTACGCCTCGAACGGCATTCCGGGCCGGCTCGATCCTTGGCTCGGGCGAGCATCGAATTTGGCGGCGCTTGTTGCGACGGAGCCACAGACCGTTAATTGCGGTCTGCTACCCTAACGACATCCGCATAAGAGACTGCATCGATGCGCCCTCGAAACATCCTGTTGATCGTGCTCGCCGCCGTGCCGCTCGTCGCCTGCAACACAGTCCAGGGCGAACTCGACGGCGTCTCCTACGCGACGCTCTCGGATAAGCCGCAGCAAGCCCCGCCGCGGACCCGTGAGCGGAAAGCGGCGGCCAAGGACGCCGGGCGGTATTTCATCGAGTTCCGGTCGCGCTACGCCCTGAGCTATGGCCATACCTTCCTGGTGCACGGGCGCCTGAACGCCAAAGGCGAGGTCGGCGAGCTCACGGCAAAGAACGTCGCCGGATTTCACCCCGCGGGCGACGGCCCGGAGCTTTGGTCAGTCGGGCACGTCATTCCGGTGCCGGCCGAGACGGGACCGAGCGACGGCGACCTCGAGGAGGAGTATGTATCGGCGCGATACCGCGTCCTGCTGAGCGAAGACGAATACAAGCGGGCGGCAGCCTACATCAAATCCAAGCAGGCGAGTTCGACGCCCTGGCATGCGGTCGTCTACAACTGCAATGCATGGGTTGGGGACGTCGTGCGCTTTATCGGATTGAACGCCCCGGAGAGCCACTGGCTGATGCCCGCCGACTATATCAACGCGATCCGGACGCTGAATACGCGGCAGCCAGGGGCGGGATCGGCATAAGCGAGCCGTGACCCCGAATCAACGCAGGCGCGGCACGAGCCGCGCCGTGCGCGCCATGTAGGCCCTGTACTCGTCGCCGAAGGCGTCCAGCATCAGCTTCTCCTCGCGCCCGACGCGGAACGCATAGAGGGTACCGAAGCCGACGAGACCCGAAAGCCCGGCAATCCAGTTCGGAAGCAGGAGGGCCTGCGCCAGGGCCCAGAGCCAAAAAGCCGTGTACATCGGATGGCGAATGCGGGCGTACACACCGTCCGTCACGAGCTTGTGCGTCTCGCGCACGTCGAGCGAAATCGACCAGTTCCGACCGAGATCGCGGTGGCTGAGATAGAACATCGTCACGGCTGCGAGTGCCACGGCGGCGCCGAGCCAGCCCTGAAGCGGTCGGAAGGGATAGTCGGCGCTGACGGGAAAGCCGGTCGCGACATAAAGAAAGGGCAGGATGCCGAGCCCCGTCAGGGAGACCGCGAGGAGCATCCACTCGCGGCGATCCCGGGCGCTGTGCCGAACGGGAGTCTTGCGCGCCCGGCGTACGTGCGGACGGCGGATCACGTACCAGGCGACCGTCAGGAGAACCCAGATCGACTTGGCGACGAAAGCCGTGATCATCGCAGGGCTTGCCGCAGAGAGTTGGCGCCGGGCGCAGGGGCCTCAACGGCCGGCGGATCCGTCAGCGCCCCGCTCGCATCGATCCATGAGGCTGCGCCGTCGCGGGATCTGACCTGGTCTTCCGCCGCAAAGGGCCCGCAGACCAGCATGAAATAATCGTAGGCGGCGCGCCGATCGTTCGCGCTCACGAACTGGCAATGGACGCGAAAGAAGTTGCGCTTGATCACCCGGTACGCGGCCGGGTCGAGCATCGCCTTGATGCGCACCTGGCGGAGCACGGGACTCTTGCCGTCGACGCCCATGCCGGCCACCGGATCGACCTTGTAGAAGTTCATCAGGTCGGTCAGCGCCTGATACTCGCCCCAGAAGATCGATGGTGCGTTGGCGACGCGCGCGATCGCGGCGCGGAAGCGCGTTGCGCCGCGATGCAGCGCGATCTTCGGAATCGAGGAGCCGATGGAGAGCAGCGCCACCCGGGTTCGGCCTTGGCCGAGCTTCGGATTGAGCCGCAGGGCCCGGTCGAGAAGGTCGATCGCCAGAACCGCCCCGAGGCTGTGCCCGGTAATCAGGATTTCGTCGAGATCATGGTTCAGTTCGAGCTGGCAGAGGATGCGGGCGGCAGCGTCGAGGCGGGCAGTGAGCGTTGGGTGCTCGCCGCGAATGTAATGGCGGGCGAAGATCCAGTCGTCGAAGAGGTGGTCGAGAAAGAGGTGTTCCCCCGACCAGCGAAGAAGGACAAGGAAGAGCGCCGCGCCGGCTCCGATCCCGACAAGGCTTGTTCCCGTCATCGTGCCGAGCGCGACGCCGGCGAAGAGGGCGATCCAGAACAGCCCGGCCAGCAGGAGGAAGGGGTAGAGGAAGAAACCGGCGTACCGCCAGTTCGTCCGCAGGTACCCCCAGAGCGCCCCACCGAACAGAAAATCCACAAAGGCGAGAATGGCCTGTGGGATTCGCCAGGCTCCGGAGCGTCGGCTCGCCTCGGCAATGATGTCGTCCCAGCACACGAGGCGGTAGTCGGTCGCGACCTGCCAGTTCGGGCCTGTCGTGCGGATGCTCCAGCGCGCCTCGCCTTCCGAGGTCACCGGCTCGGAGGCCTGCGCAGTTACCGTCCAGGTGGATTGGAAGCGACCAAGCTCGCGAAGGAAGCGGCGATGAACGGCCTGCGGCGGCATGATGTCGTAACCGCCGAGGTGAAACACGAGCCGCTTGCCGACCGCAGCTTCCACCGTGGTTCTCCTGCGCGGCCGGGCGGGCACGAAGCCGGAAAACCGGCTGGTCGCACTAACCTAACGCTCAATCCCTTCAGAAAGCAGAACGTTGGCCGCAATACGTCGCTTTGACGGTGACTCCTTTGCACCACCCGAGCAAGCGTTGTCCAGGCTTCCCGACCTTCCTTTGATGGATCGGCTTTAAGGGATCGGCAATCCGCGGCAGACCTCGTGCCGGCTTGAGCTCAACTGTGAATGCAGCCTGTCGCGGCCGGGGTCGGGCTCACAACTCTGCGTCAGGGTCTGACCACCACCGGCGTGCCGACGTTCACGCGCCCAAACAGATCGGCGATATCCCGATTATGCATGCGAATGCAGCCGTATGAGACGAACTTGCCGATCGATTCCGGCCGATTGGTGCCGTGGATCGCGTACTCGCCCCCCGAAAGCGTGAGAGCCGCGACGCCCATCGGGTTGTTCGGCGCGCCGCCGGGAATGACGCTCGGCAGGTTCGGGTGATCCTGGCGCACCTCTTCGGGCGGGGACCATGCCGGGCGCAGGTGCTTGCCGCTGACGGCGGCCTCGCCGAACCACTGCTTGCCCTGGCGCCCGACGGCAACCGGATACCGCAGCGCCTGACCTGCCCCGATCACGAGATAAAGGCGGCGCTCCGAAGTTCTCACGACGATCGTTCCGGGCTCGGCGGCACCTGAGAATCCAACCACTTCGCGGGCGCTGGCGGCGCCGGCGCCGCCGCTGATGACGACGGCGCAAAGGAGCGCTCGAACGATTGAACTGAACATGTCCATCCTGGACCGTCCTTCACCAGCGCAGACACGGCGCGGCGGAGCCGAGGTGGACCTTAACGACCCTCCATTTCAGCACAATGTCGCGATTTGTTTCGTGGTTGTCGAAAGCGGCGGCCGATGAGAGCGCGATATCGAGCGTCACCTGCCCCAGATGCCCGACGGGTCGGGGGGCAGTGGGTGTTGCCGCCAACATTCGGGATTCAACTCGACTCGGCGACCGCAGATCTCTTCCACGGCGCGCAGCTTGCGCAGCCAAGCGACATAGTGCCGGCTGTGGTCGTCGATCGGCGATGCCGCTATGAGCTGTAGCGTCGTCAGTCCGATCAACGCCACAGCCGCCGCCAATCCGAGGCATGTCTCGATGCGCAGCCACGCCGGCGAGCGGTCCGTGACGATCGCCTGACGACGCTGCGCCGTTCCGTCCGGTTTGTTCCGGAAGTCCCTTGTCCGGTCCGCCATCGCTGCCAGGTTCTCCCGAGAGGCGCCATGGGCACCAAAGCCGAGCCACGCTACCCCGACCGCGCCGCGATGGCCAAGCGTTTGCGCTGGGTCGCCGGCACGCTGCTCATCTGCGCCGCGCCGGCGATGATCGTCGGCACCCGTTCGAGCCCGCTGTTCTTGGCGGCCGTAGCCATGATTGCGGCCGCTGTTGCGCTCGTCGAGCGGCGGGGGCGAATGGCGGCCGAGGAGATCGGCCAAGCGTTGCTCACGCCGCTCGGCATGGCGTCCCTGGCATTCCTCGCCTGGGCTGTCGTCTCGATCCTTTGGAGCGCTTCCCCGGCAACCACCGCCCTCAGCCTGCTCGAGGCGTTGGTGCCGGCCGCATCAGCCCTCATCATCGCCGTCGGGCTGTCAGGCCAGACGCGGCATTTCATGAGCCGCACGGCCGCTCTCGGCCTGGCCTTCGGGTTGGCTCTGGCCTGCGCCGTCATGATCGTCGACCTCGCGACCGGGATGAGCTTGCAGCGGGTGCTCGGGGGCCGGGCGCCGGCATTCGTGCTGAACAGGGCGATCTTGACGGTCCTGGTGGTCGGCACGCCGGTGCTGTGGTGGCTCGCAAGAGACCGGCTCTTGCCGCGTTTCGTCTACCTGGCCTTGGGCGGCTTGCTCGGCGTTTCCGTCATCTCGTCCCACAGCGGCGCGGCGGTCCTCGGCAGCGCCTGCGCGCTTCTGATCTACGGGCTGGCGCGCTACGCGCCGCGTTCCGCCGTCGGCGCCCTGCTGATCGGGGCGTTTCTGTCCCTGGCTGCCGCGCCCATCATCGGCGAGACGCTGTTCCGCTCGATCTCCAAAGGTGCACACGAACGAATGACCGGCGCGAGTTCCGAGGCCCGCGTCGCGATCTGGCGCTCCTTCGAGGTGGTGGTGCGCGAGCGCCCGCTCCTGGGCTGGGGTTTCGGGGTCAGTCCGGTGATCGCCGACGATCCACGGGTTCGGCAGATCGACCCGGACACGCGGGCGATGCTCGGCGTCGGGCACCCTCACAACGCCGCGCTTCAGATCTGGGTCGAGCTCGGAGCGGTCGGAGCTGCGTTGGCGTTCCTGGTCTTCGCGCTTTTGCTCAGATCCATCGCCCGGCTCGATGCCGGCGCCGCCGCCCCGCGCCTGGCGCTCGTCGCGGGAGCCGGCATGGTGGCGCTGGTCGGCCACGGCGCGTGGCAAGGATGGTGGATCGCTTGCTTGGGGTTGGCCGCCGTCTTGTTCCGCACCGCCTCGGAGGCCGGCGAAGACCTCAGCGCGCCAGGACAAGCACCCAGTATGTCCGATCCGAACTTGCCCGCGCCAAGCCGACGCGGGCGAAGTCGGGCATGAGGAGGTTGGCATTGTGGCCCGAAGACGCCTGCCACTGCGCGATCACCTGATCGATGCTGTCGAGACCGGCGCTGAGATTCTCTGCCGCCTTGCCCCGTATTCCGAACGAGGCCATGCGGCCGGCGAAGTCGCCGTGCGACAGCCGGTCCGAGCTGGGCGACCGCGCGGGCTTGCTGCTCCGCAGGCCGGATCAGGTGCGCGTCAACCTTCACGCCCTTGAGCCCATGCGCGGCCCGGTAGGCGGAAATCAGCGACGCGGCGCGCTGTCCTTCCGACACCGCCGTCTTGATCGCGCGGGGCGGCGCTTCGGCGGCGCGGTGCTGGGCCTGCGCGGAGCACGGCAGCAGAATAAGCGGCAGGAGCGCCGCGAAGTGACGCAAGGTATACATAGTATACATAGCCGAAATCCTCGAACGGTGGGAAATCTTCCATATCGGAGCTTAACAAACCGTCGCGGTCCCCTTTCCGTGCTTGACGCGCGCAGCGGCACGCAGAAGGCAAGTGTGACTTTCTAGCACTAGTGGGAGGGGGGCGAGTCCCCTACCGTCACTGATGGTATCAATCGGGGGTCTCCCAAAATGAAGAAATTTACTTACGTCGCGCTCGCTTCGGTGCTCCTCCTGAGCGTCGGCGCCTGCGCAGTCGGAAAAGGCAAAGGCAAAGCTCCGCCGCCGGCAGCCGCACCGGTCATCACGAAGGGCTAGTTTTCGACTCTCCGAATCGAGAGAGCCGAGAAAATAGCCGCGCACGATCCGAATCGAACTCATGGGTTCGCTTCGGATCGTCGACCTAAAACGAAGGCCCGCGCCGGTCGGCGCATGGTCTTTCGGTTGACTAGGCAAGTGCTTAGGCCATCGACCGTGGACGAGAAGCCCGCTCTCCTCCGGAGGGCGGGCTTTTCCTTTGAACGTGAGCGGCCGACGCGTCTCGCCACTCTGGAGCGCGTGACTTCGAGGCACGGACGGGCGTAACCTCCTGCCGTATTGGCCGACGGCGAGGGAGCACATGAGGCGGCGGGATTTTTGCGCGCTCCTAGGGGGCGCGGCGCTCGCCCCGCCGCTCGCCGCCGGCGCGCAACAGCCCACGAAATTTGAGTCGGCAACCAACCTGAGCACCGCGAAGTCCCTCGGCCTCACGATCCCACCAACGCTCCTCGCCCGTTCCGATGCGGTGATCGAGTGAGGCGGCGGGAGTTCGTCTTCGGCGCCTGCGCGGCGGCGGGGTTCGAGGCAAGCGCGGCGCGGGCGCAGGCGACGGTCCCGCTCCTCGGTTTCCTCAGCGGCCGGTCGCGGACCGAGACGGCGTATCTCTTGGCGGAATTCCACCGCGGCCTGGCGGAAGCCGGCTTTCCCGAAGGACAGGGCGTGCGCATCGATTACCGCTATGCGGACGGACATTACGAGCGGCTCCCCGGGCTCGCCGCCGAGCTCGTCCGCCGCGGCGCCGCGGCGATCGTCACGACAGGCGGCAACGTCACCGCATTGGCGGCGAAAGGAGCCACATCGACCATCCCGATCGTGTTCGTGGCCGGCGGCGATCCGGTCGGAACGGGTCTCGTCGCAAGCCTGAACCGGCCGGGCGGCAATATGACGGGCGTATCGCTCGCGATCGCCGAGCTTGCCGCAAAACGCCTCGAGCTCCTGCGTGAGCTCATGCCCCAGGTCGTCTCGATCGCAGTGCTGGTCAACCCCGGCAACCCCGTCTCCGCCGCGGAAGGCCGCGACGTGCAGGGCCGTGCGGCAGCCCTCGGCGTCGCCATCCACGTGATCTCAGCGGCGGGCGAGAACGATTTCGAGCCGGCCTTCGCGGCCGTCGCGTCGCGCGGAGCGGGCGCGCTGCTGGTCGCCAATGATCCCTTCCTGATCGACCTGCGAGAGCGGCTGGTGCGCGCGGCCGCCGAGCGCGCCGTGCCGGCGGTCTATTTCACCCGCGACTTCGTCGAGGCCGGCGGGCTCATGAGTTACGGCGCCAGCATCAAGGACGGATACCAGAAGGCCGGCGGCTATGTCGGCCATATCCTGAAGGGCGCGAAACCTGCCGATCTGCCCGTCGTGCAGCCGACCAAGTTCGAGCTCGTCATCAACATGAGAACCGCAAAGGCTCTCGGCATCGTCGTCCCGCTGACGCTGCAGGCGCAGGCCGACGAGGTGATCGAGTAGGCTACCGTCGACGGTTCCGCAGAAAATCCGCGCATTGCGAAGGTTACGCGACATCGCAGTGAAGGTAAGGAGATCGGCAGGAAACGAGCAAGCGACTGCGCGGAGAAGCTTCCTTCACCACCTGCTTGTCACGACCGGCAACCAGCAGCAGACGACCATCACCGCGCTGACCACGGGCGATTGGTTCGGCGGACCGAAGACCAGTCGGCCCTTGCAGGTTTACCGTTCGGGCGCATCGCCCTGCTCGGACGTGACACCAACGCCCTGGATATAACAGGGCTGCTCGAAGACCTCGTGCGCACGACCACAGGCGATGGGACCTCTGAAATCCTGACCGGCGATAGCCTTCGCGACAACATGTTCGGGCTCGGCGGCAACGACATCCTGAACGGCGGCACGAATGCCGACACGATGGCGGGCGGGCTCGGCGACGACAGCTATTTCGTCGACAATGCCGGTGACCAGATCACCGAGGCCGCCGGCGAAGGCATCGACAACGTCATCTCCTCGCTCTTCGCCTTCACCCTTTCGGCGAACTTCGAGAACATTCAGCTCATCGGGGCTGCGGTGGCGGGCACCGGCAACGGCTCGGACAACGTGCTCACCGGCAACGCCCTCAACAACAGCCTCGTCGGGTTGGGCGGCAATGACGTGATGCTCGGCGGTCCCGGTGCCGACACCATGTTCGGCGGGCTTGGCGACGACAGCTACTATGTCGACGACCCCGGTGACGTCGCCGGCGAGGTGGCCGGCGAGGGCGTCGACACGATTCATTCGAGCTTGCCCCTGTTCACGTTGGCCGAGCCCTTCGAGGTGCTCTTCCTCGAACCCGGGGCCACGTCCGGCGTCGGCAACGGCGGCGACAACACCCTGGTCGGCAACGCGGTCGCCAACTTCCTGATCGGCAACGACGGGAACGACACGATCTTCGGCGAGGCGGGAGCCGACGTGATGGTCGGGGGCCGGGGCGTCGACGTGTACTATGTCGACGTGGCCGGCGACCTGGTGATCGAAAACCCGAACGAGGGTGCCGACGTGCTGGTCTCGGCCGCTCCCGTCTACACCCTCCGCGACAATGTCGAGACCCTGTTCCTGACCGGGCCCGCCGTGACCGCCATCGGCAACAATGACGACAACACGCTCGCGGGTACGGCCGGGGTGAACTTCCTGTTGGGAGGGGGCGGCAACGACACCTTCAACGGCGGCGGCGAGGCCGACTTCCTGGTTGGCGGCGCCGGCATCGACGTGTTCCTGTTCACCCGCACCCAGGCGAATGGCGATACGGTGACGGACTTTACGCCCGGGACCGATCACATCGGCTTCATCGGCTACGGGGCGGGCTCGTTCACGCAACTTAACGCCACGCAGTGGCAGGTGGTCTCGCAAGACGGGCTCACCGCCGAGACCATCAACTTCTCCAATGGAGCTCAAGTCCAACCCGCGGACTTCCTGTTCATCTGAGAGTCGGATACCGCACCCGGGTCACAAGCCCGGGTGCGCCCACAGGGTCGCACATAAGACCCCCGCGGCCGCCTCCCCTGTCGCCACGCGATTTCAGCTCTTCAGCACGATGCAGCTGCCGCCGGCGGCGCGCAGGCGGTCGCAGAGCGCGTTCGCGGCCTGGCGGGTCTGGGCCGGCATGCGGACGCGATAGTAGCGGCGCAGGCCGCGCCCGCCCATGCGGGTGCCGATGATCATCGGCTGGCCGTCGCCGATGATCGCCGCGTGAGCGGCGCGGGCCCGCCCGAACGAGGCGAGCGCGATCTGCTTCGAGAAGTTGCCGGCAAGCTGCACGCCCCATGGCGCGAGCGGTCCTTCGCTCGTCGCCGCGAGCTGCGGCCCCGGCCGGCGCAGGAGGGCGACGACGGTCAGGCACGGCTGGTCCGGCCCCCTCCCCGTCCCCTCCCCGGCCTTCGTCTTGGCCCGCTCCGACCAATTCTCGACGGTCTCGCCGGTGATCGCGGCGACATAGGCCCGCGTCTCGGCGAACAGCTCGCCCCTGCCCTCGAGCCAGTTCGCGACGCGCGTCGGGCCGCCATTGTAGGCGGCGGCCGCAAGGCCGAGATTGCCGAATCGGCGCAGGTGATCCTGCAGCAGCCGGCCGGCCTCGGGGATCGCCTGCTCGGGATCGAACGGATCGGCGAGCCCGCGCTCGGAGGCGGTGCCGGGCATGAACTGCGCGACCCCTTGCGCGCCGGCCCGGCTCGTGACGCCGGTGCGGAAGCTGCTCTCGCGCCAGATCAGCCGCGTCAGGAACCCGGTCGGCAGGCCGCTCGCCTTGGCGGAGGTGTCGATCAGGCGGCACAGCGCCTGATCGATGGTCTCGCCGCCAGCGGCGGGAGCCGCCATCGCCACCCCGCCGGGACCGGCGCAGGCCGTCCATAGGAGTGCGACGGCAAGCGCCCGCCGACGCGTTGCCGAGCCGATCTCTGCCACTCTTTTGCCGGTTCCCGGCATTACCAACTCCGCTATACCCCTCTCGGCACGACCGATCGGCCCCGTCCCCTCCCGACGGGCCGCCCGGCTTTGGAGTCTCGATGACCGCCTCTGTCCAGCTGCGCGTCCCGGCGCCCGAACCCGTGCCTGCGGCCGGCGCGGCGCCCAAGGTCTCCTTCGTGTCGCTCGGCTGCCCGAAGGCGCTGGTCGATTCCGAGCGCATCATCACGCAGCTCAGGGCGGAAGGCTACGAGCTGGCGCGCAAGCACGACGGCGCCGACGTCGTGATCGTCAACACCTGCGGCTTCCTCGACAGCGCCAAGGCCGAGTCGCTTTCCGCCATCGGCGAGGCGATGGCCGAGAACGGCAAGGTCATCGTCACCGGCTGCATGGGGGCCGAGCCTGAACAGATCCGCGAGCGCTTCCCGGACGTGCTCGCGATCACCGGGCCGCAGGCCTACGAGTCGGTCGTCGCGGCGGTGCATCGGGCGGCGCCGCCGGCGCACGACCCGTTCCTCGACCTCGTGCCGCCGCAGGGCGTGAAGCTCACGCCGCGGCACTACGCCTACCTGAAGATCTCGGAGGGCTGCAACAACCGCTGCAGCTTCTGCATCATCCCGAAGCTGCGCGGCGATCTCGTCTCGCGCCCGGCCGGCGACGTGCTGCGCGAGGCCGAGCGGCTGGTGCGCGCCGGGGTGAAGGAGCTCCTCGTCATCTCGCAGGACACGAGCGCCTATGGGGTCGACCTCAAGTATCAGGCGAGCCCCTGGCGCGATCGCGAGGTAAGGGCGCGCTTCTTCGATCTCGCTAACGCGCTCGGCGAGCTCGGCGCCTGGGTGCGCCTGCACTACGTCTATCCCTACCCGCATGTCGACGAGGTCATCGGGCTGATGGCCGAGGGCAAGGTGCTGCCCTATCTCGACATTCCCTTCCAGCATGCCTCGCCGGCGGTGCTCAAGGCGATGCGCCGGCCGGGCAACCAGGCAAAGACCCTCGAGCGCATCCGCGCTTGGCGGGAGACCGCGCCGGACCTCGCCATCCGCTCGACCTTCATCGTCGGCTTCCCGGGGGAGACGGAGGCGGACTTCTCGCTGCTGCTCGATTGGCTGCGCGAGGCGAGGATCGACCGCGCCGGCTGCTTCAAATACGAGCCCGTCGCCGGCGCGCCGGCAAACGACATTGCCGTGCCGGTGCCGCAGGAGGTCAAGGACGAGCGCTGGCACCGTTTCATGCGGGCGCAGCAGGAGGTCAGCGCCACGAGGCTTGCCGCCAAGGTGGGCAAGCGCCTGCCGGTGATCATCGACGAGCCGGGCGCGGCGGTCGCGAAGGGCCGCTCGAAATACGACGCGCCGGAGATCGACGGCGCGGTCCACGTCGCCTCGCGCCGGCCGCTGCGCCAGGGCGACATCGTGACGGTGAAGATCGAGCGCGCCGACGCGTACGATTTGCACGGGGTGGCCGTTTAATCGGACCTGCGCGGGGTCGTCCCGGGCGGAGCGAAGCGGAGACCCGGGACCCACCCTCTCCGCCGGCGCTGTGGGTCCCGGATAGCCGCTCCGCGGCTTCCGGGACGACCACGCTAGTGCTGCTCGCGAGACTACGCGATCGCCGCGCTCATAATCCGCTGCACTCCCGCCCCCGCCATGTTGCGCCAGGCGGCGGCGAGCGAGCCCATGGTGTCGATGCCGCGCGCCGCGTCCTCGATCACGAAGGTGTCGAAGCCGGCCTCGCGCGCGTCGAGCGCCGTCCAGGCGACGCAGAAATCGGTCGCGAGCCCGGCGACGAAGACGCGCTTGAAGCCGCGCTCCTTGAGGTAGCCCTCGAGCCCGGTCTTGGTCTTGCGGTCCGCCTCCTTGAAGCCCGAGTAGCTGTCGATCCCGCGGTTGTAGCCCTTGCGGATGACGAGCTGGGCATGCGGGATCTGCAACTCCTCCGCGATCATCGCCCCGCGTGTGCCCTGGACGCAGTGATCGGGCCACAGCACCTGGTCGCCGTATTCGAGCTTCGTCGCCTCGAACGGCTTCTTGCCGGCGTGGCTCGAGGCGAAGGAGACGTGGCCGGGCGTGTGCCAGTCCTGGGTCATGACGACGTGGGCGAAGCGCTTGGCGAGGGCGTTGATCGGGGCGATGACCTGGTCGCCCTCCTTCACGGCGAGCGCGCCGCCGGGCAGGAAGTCGACCTGCACGTCGACCACGATGAAGACGTCGTCGTTTGCCGGCTTGATCGACGGCGCTTGCGCCTTGGCTTCGGTCATCGTCGCGGCTCCGGCGGCGATCGCGCCGCCCATCATTTGCAGCATCTCGCGCCGCGTCGGCGCGCGCTGGTGATCGCGCATGATACCCCTCCCTGCCAATCGGGCCGCCCGAAAGGCGAAGCGGCCGAGCCCGGGAGGGTGCGCCCGCCGGCGGACGCTGTGAAGGGGCTTTCGCGGCCGGGCCGAGCCCCCGTCAGCGAGGGTCATCATAACCCTCCTCATGCTGAGGTGCGAGCGCAGCGAGCCTCGAAGCACGCACCAAGGCGATGCATCGGCAGGGTTGCGTCCTTCGAGGCTCAGCCCTGCGGGCTTCGCACCTCAGGATGAGGGGCCTGGGAGGATGGGCCGGATAAGCCTCATAGCTCTGGCAGCTAGCGCGCGTCGGCGGCGAGCTGCATCTTGACGATCTTGTCCGGCCCCGAGACCTGGCCGTTGTTGCCCTGGTTTCCCTTCTTGATCTTGTCGACGACGTCCATGCCCGCGACCACCTCGCCGAAAAGCGTGTACTGGCCGGTGAGCGAGCCGCAGCCCTCGTAGCAGATGAAGAACTGCGAGTTCGCCGAGTTCGGCGAGGACGAGCGCGCCATGCCGACCGAGCCGCGTTTGAAGGGCTCCTGGGTGAACTCGGCCGGGATGTTCGGCAGGTCCGAGCCGCCGGTGCCGGTGCCGGTCGGGTCGCCGGTCTGGGCCATGAAGCCCGGGATCACCCGGTGGAAGACGATGCCGTCGTAAAAGCCCCGCTTCGTCAAGGCCTTGATCTGGGCGACGTGCTTCGGCGCGAGGTCCGGGCGCAGGCGGATGGTGATGCGCCCGTCCTTGGT
>DAINQO010000039.1:1232-19159 GCA_036742625.1 Microvirga sp. | reverse complement strand
GCGCCGGCGGGCAACCCGCCCTGGTCACGATCGTCGGGCATTGAGCGAGAGATAAGGCGGCCCGGCCGCCTAGACGAGAGAGGCAGCGAGGAGCGTCTCTTTAAGATGGCGCCGCAGTTCGGCCTAGGAGTGCACGATCGCCTCGGCGCCGCTTTCGCGCAGGGCCTCGGGGCGATGATAGCCCCAGGAGACGCCGATCGCGCCGATGCCGGCGTCCCGGGCCATCGCCATGTCGAAGGTCGAATCCCCGACCATGACGCTGTCGCGCCGTTCCGCACCGGTCTCGGCGAGCGCCTTTTGGAGCATCGCCGGATGCGGTTTCGAGGGATGATCGTCGGCGGTCTGGATGGTCGCGAAGATGCCGGCCCAGCCATGGCGGTCGAGGAGATGCGCGACCCCGCGCCGCGATTTCCCGGTCGCGATGCCGAGCTCGACGTCGTCCCGCGCCGCGAGCTCGGCGAGAAGCTCGGCCGCGCCCTTGAACAGCGGCTCGCGGTAGGCCGGGTCGGCGCGCAGGCGCTGGAAGGCGGTCTTGTAGCCCTCGGCAAGGCTCTCGGCCGGGCCGTCGGGAGCGAGCACGCGGAACGCCTGGAGGAGCGACAGCCCGACGATCGAGAGCGAGCGCTCGCGGCTCGGCGGCTCGAGGCCGTGCGCCCGGAAGGTCGCGCCTTGCGCTGCGACGATCAGATCCTGGCTGTCGACGAGCGTGCCGTCGACGTCGAACACGATGAGCTTCAACGGGAATTCTCAGGCAGCGAGACTGGGGATCACTATTTGGCCCGGAGGCCGCGTCGGCGCAACAGCGCGAACCGCTCCCTCGTCATCCCGGAAGCCCGCCGGGGCTATACGCTCAGAGCCAGAAGGACTTCTCGGACGGGCGGCGGCCGAAATAAGGATCGAAGGGCTCGACGGCCGGTTTGTCGTCTCGCCCTTCGGAAGTGACGTCCCAATCGTAGCCAGGCTTCTCTTTCAGATCGTCGGCCGCTTTGGCGCGGTCTTCGAGATCGTCCATAAGATCCCCCATCCCCAACGATTGGTGTCGTAGCACCGGCCGCGCGGGTGAGGCGTCACCCAAATGTCACAGCCGCCATTAACCATGCGCGGCCCTCTAAGCCTCCGGCGCCTCGACGATCGGGTCGTAGCGCGCCGCGTCGAAGCCGAGGAGGTTGAAGCTCTGCTCCATATGCGGCGGCAGCGGCGCGGTGACGTCGATCGGCCTGCCCGTCCGCGGGTGCGGGATGACGATGCGCCGGGCCAGGAGGTGGAGCTTGTTCTGGAGGCCGCCCGGCAGCTCCCAGTTCTCGACGTTGAAGTATTTCGGGTCGCCGACGATCGGATGGCCGATATGGGCGGCGTGGGCGCGCAGCTGGTGGGTGCGCCCGGTGACGGGCTTCAGCGACAGCCAGGCGAGCTTCTGCGCCGCCGTCTCGACGACGGCGTAATAGGTGAGCGCGTGGCTCGCGCCCTCGTCGCCGTGCTCGGCGACGCGCATGCGCGCGTCCTTGTCGCCGATCTCCTCCTTGGCCAAATAGGTCGAGACCCGGCCCTGCCGCACCCTCGGCACGCCGGCGACGACGGCCCAGTAGATCTTGCGCGCCGCGCGCGAGCGGAAGGTCTTGCCGAGCGCCACGGCGGCAAAGCGCGTCTTCGCGACGATAAGGCAGCCGGCCGTATCCTTGTCGAGGCGGTGGACGAGGCGCGGCTTCTGGCCCTCCTCGTCGCGCAGCGCCTCGAGCAGGCCGTCTACATGGCGCTTCGTGCCCGGCCCGCCCTGGACGGCGAGGCCGGCGGGCTTGTTGAGGATGAGGACGTCCTTGTCCTCGTAGAGCGCGATCGACTTGAGAAAGCCGCGCTCGTCCTGGTCGCGGGCGGCGCTGCGGGCCGCGACCTTCTGCGGCTCGAGCCTGAGCGGCGGGATGCGGATTTTCTGACCGGCCTCGAGCCGCTCTTGCGGTTTCGCCCGCTTACCGTCGACCCGGAGCTCGCCTTTTCGGACAATCCTCTGGATGTGGGTGAAGGCGAGCTGCGGGAACCGCGCGACGAGGAAGCGGTCGACCCGCATCCCGGCCTCGTCGGGATCGACCTGAAGCGTCTGCACGCCGGTCGCCAGCACCTCCTGCGTCTGCGCCTTGGTCTCGCGGCGGGTCGGGGAACGCTCCTTCCCCAAGATCTTACCTGTGGAAGCGCCCTCGCCCGGTCCACCTCGCCTATCCGCGGACGTGTTCGGAGCAGGTCTGGCGCTGCCCGACCGTTCTCCAAACGAAGGGGACCTTGCGCCGCCTGATGGGCGACGTTCTCGGGCGTTCATAGCTTCCTCCCATGCCCTTCATCCTGAGGTGCTCGCCGCAGCGCGAGCCTCGAAGGACGCAACCCTGCCGATGCAGCTCCGGACCGCCGGTGCGTGCTTCGAGGCTCCCCCGGGTCAAGCCCGGGGTCGCACCTCAGCATGAGGCGGTCTAGTGCCGATACGAGACCGTCCTCTTAGCCGCGGCGGCGGAGCGCGTCACCTCGCGGTCGTGACGGCGGGATGACTCCCCTTGCCGCGCCAGTCTAGGCTGCCGGCATGACCTCCGCCGCCCTCCCCCGCCCCTACTACATCGCGCATCTGACCCACGTCCGGCGCCGGCATTATGGCCGCTGGCTCGCCGCGGCGCTGATCCTCGTCGCCTTCGGCTTCCTCGCCAAGGCATTCGCGGAGGGGCAGATCGCCTGGACCGTGGTCGGGCAGTTCTTCACCGCGCCGGCGATCCTGCAGGGCCTGTGGGGCGCGGTCTGGATGACCTTCTGCGCCATGGCGCTCGGCATCGCGCTCGGCGTCCTGTTCGCCGTCATGGCGATGTCGCCGAACCCGGTGCTGAAGGCGGTCGCGACCTTCTACATCTGGTTCTTCCGGGGCACGCCGCTGCTCTTGCAGCTCCTGATCTGGTTCAATCTCGCCCTGGTCTTCCCGCGGCTCGGCATTCCAGGCCTGTTCGAGGCCCGCACCGTCGACGTGATGACGCCGTTCATGGCGGCGCTCCTGGGCCTCGGCGTCGGCCAGGGTGCCTACACGGCCGAGGTCGTGCGCTCCGGCATCCTCTCCGTCGACCTCGGCCAGACCGAGGCCGCGAAGGCGATCGGCATGACCCGGCTGACCACCCTTCGCCGCATCGTGCTGCCGCAGGCGATGCGCGTCATCATCCCGCCGGTCGGCAACGAGGTCATCAGCATGGTCAAGCTGACCTCGGTCGCGAGCGTCATCGGCTACGCCGAGATCCTGCGCAACGCGCAGACGATCTACTACGCCAACGCGCGCGTCATCGAGCTCTTGATCGTCGCCGCCATCTGGTACCTGATCGTCGTCACCGTGCTCCAGATCGGCCAGTACTTCCTCGAACGGCACTTCTCCAAGGGACGCGGCGAGCGGCGGCAGAAGACCGTCGTCGCGCTCGAGCCACAAGGGGCCTGAGCGCATGGACGCGATGGTCGCGGCGGTCGACGTGCACAAATATTTCGGCGCGCTGCACGCGCTTGCCGGCGTTTCGCTGGAGGTCGCGCGCGGCGACGTGTCGTGCATCATCGGCCCTTCCGGCTCGGGCAAGAGCACGTTCCTGCGCTGCATCAACCAGCTCGAGCGGCCGGACAAGGGCGCGATCTTCGTCGACGGCGCGCTCATCGGCTATCGCCGCGTCGGCGACGCGCTGCACGAGCTGTCGGACCGCGAGCTCGCGCGCCAGCGGCTTGCGAGCGGCATGGTGTTCCAGCGCTTCAACCTCTTCCAGCACCTGACCGCGCTTCAGAACATCACCGAGGGGCCGATCACCGTGCAGAAGCGCCAGCGGCGCGAGGCGACCGACGAGGCGCTGGCGCTGCTCGAGCGGGTCGGGCTCGCCGACAAGCGCGACGCCTACCCGATCGAGCTCTCGGGCGGCCAGCAGCAGCGCGTCGCGATCGCCCGCGCCCTTGCCATGCGGCCGAAACTCATGCTCTTCGACGAGCCGACCTCGGCGCTCGATCCCGAGCTCGTCGGCGAAGTGCTCGAGGTCATGCGCAACCTCGCCCGGTCGGGCATGACCATGATCGTCGTGACGCACGAGCTCGGCTTTGCCCGCGAGGTCGCGAGCCGCGTCGTGTTCATGGACCGCGGCGCGATCGTCGAGGAGGGGCCGCCGCAGGAGATCCTCGCCCGGCCGCAGCACCCGCGGACCCGGGAATTCATCGCCGCCGTCCTGCCCTGACCCGCACGGAGAGAACAATGAAACCGCTGAAGCCCCTCCTCCTCGCCCTTGCCGCCGTCGCGCTGGCGACGCCGGCGCTGGCGCAGGATGCCCCCGACCGGATCAAGAAGGCCGGCAAGCTCGTCATTGCGACGATGCCGAACTATCCGCCGATCACCTACAAGGACCCGGCGACCGCGAAGCTGATGGGTTTCGACATCGAGCTCGGCGAGGCGATCGCGAAGGAGCTCGGCCTTCAGCCCGAGTGGCAGGAGATCGCCTTCGCTCAGATGCTGCCCTCGCTCCAGACCGGCCGGGTCGACATGGTCATGGCCGGCATGAGCGACCTGCCGGCGCGGCGCGAGACGGCGGATTTCGTCGACTACATGAAGTCGGGGCCGCAGTTCTACACCGTCACCGCGCTGGCGAGCGAGATCAAGAAGCCGGACGACCTGTGCGGCAAGGCGGTCGGCGCAAGCCGCTCGACGAACTGGCCGGCGCAGATGAAGGAGTGGAGCGACCAGAACTGCGTCGCCAAGGGCAAGCCGGCGATGAACGTCGTCGGCACCGAGGGCTCGGTCGACGCCCGCACGCAGCTCAAGACGCAGCGCCTGCAAGGCGCGGTGCAGGGCAACGAGACCCTGCCCTATTTCCAGCAGCAGGAGCCGAACAGCTTCGTGGTCCTGGGGGAAGCCTTCACCGAAAGCCTGTCCGGCATCCCGTTCGCGAAGACCGCCGAGGGCGGGCAGCTGCGCGACGCCGTCAAGGCCGCGATCGAGCGCCTGCAGCAGAAGGGCGCGTACGACCAGATCCTCGCCAAATACGGGCTCAACGCCAACGCGCTGAAACCCGTCGCCGTCAACCAGGGCAAGGGCTGACGCGCTCAAGCCCTCCTGAAGAGCAGCCATTCCGAGGCGTTGATCGGCGACAGGTCCTTCAACGTCTCGTCGATGCCGCGGGCGGATTGGGCGAGGAGGCGCTTGACCTTGGCCATCAGCTCGTCGGGGAACGACATGCAGTAGGCGAGATACGAGACGAGGTCGTCGCCGTAGCCCGTCTTGCCCTCGGCGCCCATGCGATGGAAGGAGAGCCCGTTCTCGCTCGCGAGCTCGGCAAGCTCCTCCGTCGTGAACGCGTATCGGTCCTCGGCCCCGGTCTTGTCGGAGGTCCGGTCGAGGTAGAAGCGCGTCGTCGCGTCGAACAGCCTGACATGGCCGAGCTCGGCCGCGCTCAGCGGCGCGCCGTCCTTCTCGGCAAGCGCCGGCAGGAACCCGAGCAGCGTCGCGGTCATGAGGAAGAACTCGGCCCGCGGCTCGAGCATGGCGATGACCCCGCCGGGCTTGAGGCGGCGGGCGAGCCCGGCGAAGAAACCGCGGTAGTCGGCGATGTGGTGGAGCACGGACCGCAGCGCGATCAGGGCGAAGCGGTCGAAGGCGATCTCGCGCAGGTCGTCGCCATTGAAGACGGCGAAATCGACCGTCTCCAGGCGGCCGATGCGCGCGAGCTTCGCCCGCGTGAGATCGAGGAACCGCTCCGAGCCGTCGGTGACGAGATAGCGCTCGAACCGGCCGGCGTCGACGAGGCCGCAGGTGAGATAGCCGGTGCCGCAGCCGATCTCGAGACAAAGCCCGGACAGGCCGGGCGCGACCGCGGAGAGCATCCCGGTCAGGAGCTCACCGGCATAGAGGCTCGGCGCCGCGTCGCGGTCGTAGCCCTCCTCGGCGGTCTCGTAGGGCCGGTGCGGTGACAGCGCGTGGTAGGCGCCCCTGCGCGGCAGCGACTGCAGCCAGGCGCGGTAGTCGTCGAGATCCGTCATCCGTTCTCCTTTGGTCGCAGCGCCTGCCGGCTGGATAACACGGCGCTTTGCTCTAACATCCCCCGGACTTCGGAGGGCCTGCAATTGACGCCATTCGTGAAGCTCGCGCTCATCCTCGCGGCCGCCGCCGGGCTCGCGGCGCCCGCCATTGGCCAGGACTACCCGAGCCGGAATGTCAAGATCATCGTGCCGTTCGGAGCCGGCGGACCCGCCGACGTCTACGCCCGCTTCGTCGGCCAGTATCTCGGCGAATCGCTCAAGCGGCCGTTCGTGATCGAGAACCGGCCGGGCGCCGGCGCCGTCATCGGCACCGACGAGGCCGCGAAGGCGCCGCCGGACGGGCACACGCTGCTCATGATGTCGAACACCCACACCACGAACGAGACGCTGATCCCGCAGAAGACCTACCAGCTGATGCGCGATTTTGTGCCGGTGGCGCCGGTCAACTATTCCGACCTCGTGCTCGTCATCCATCCCTCGGTGCCGGCGAAGAACCTGCAGGAATTCATCGCCTACGCGAAGTCGCGGCCGGGCGCGCTCAACTACGCCTCCTCCGGCCCCGGCACGCCCTACCATATGGCCGGCGAGCTGTTCAAAGCGATGAGCGGCACCGACATCGTCCACGTGCCGCACCGCGGCAGCGGCGAGGCGCGCAACAGCGTCATCGGCGGCCATGTGCAGATGATGATCGACGCCATCACCACGATGGCGCCGAACGTCGAGGCCGGGCAGGTGCGGGCGCTCGGCGTCACCGGGCTGACGCGCTCGAGCGTCCTGCCCGACGTGCCGACGGTCGCCGAGGCCGGCGTCCCCGGCTACGAGGCGACGATCTGGCTCGGCCTCATGGCGCCGGCCGGCACGCCGCAGCCGATCGTCGACAAGCTCAACGCCGAGATCGGCAAGGTGCTGAGCCGACCCGAGGTGCGCGACAACTGGGCAAGGCAGGGCGCCGTGCCGCTGCAGATGACGCCGGCCGAGTTCGGCAAATACCTGCGCGACGACATCGAGAAATGGGCGAAGGTGGTGAAGCTCTCCGGCGCCAAGGTGCAGTAGCGCTATGCCCGGCGTTCGGCTGCGCCTGAACGGCGCCGACAGGGTTGTCGAAGCCGATCCGGAGGCGCCGTTGCTTTCGGCGCTGCGCGGCCCGCTCGGGCTCATGGGCACGCGCTTCGGCTGCGGCTTGAACCAATGCGGCGCCTGCAACGTCCTCGTCGACGGCCGCGCGGTCGCGTCCTGCGACCTGCCGCTCTCGGCCGCCGCCGGCAAGGACGTCACGACCGTCGAAGGGCTCGGATCGCCGGAGCAGCCCCACACCTTGCAGAGCGCCTTCATCGCCGAGCAGGCGATGCAATGCGGCTATTGCATCTCAGGCATCCTGATCAGCGCCGCCGCGCTGCTGCGGCGCAATCCCGATCCGAGCGAGGCGGAGGTGCGCGCGGCGCTCGACCGGAATCTCTGCCGCTGCGGCGCCCATAACCGCATGATCCGGGCGGTGCTGCGGGCCGCGAAGGCGGGACAGCCCGCATGAGCGCAGCCCCGAACGCGCCCGCCCCGGTTTCGGCCCAGGGCGCCGTCCTGTTCCCCGGCAACCTTCGCGCCAATCCGCGCCTGTCGCAGTGGCTCGGGTTCTCGCTCGACGGCATCGTCGAGGTCTCGCCCGGCAAGGTCGAGATCGGCCAGGGCATCCTCACCGCGCTGGCGCAGATCGTCGCCGACGAGCTCGACGTGGAGCTTGCCCGCGTCCGCCTCGTCCCGGCGACGACGGCGCGCAGCCCGAACGAGGGCGTCACCTCGGGCAGCCTCTCGGTGCAGGATTGCGGCGTCGCGCTGCGCTACGTCTGCGCCGAGGCGCGCGCCATCTTCCTCGCCGCCGCCGCCGAGCGGCTCGGCGTCGAGGAGGACGCGCTCGCCGTCGAGGACGGCACCATCAGCGGGCCGGGCAACGCGCGCACGAGCTATTGGGAGCTTGCCGACGAGGTCTCGCTCGACTGCGACGCCACCTGCCGCGCCGCGCCGAAGCTGGCCGCCGCGCGCCGCATCGCCGGCTCGTCCGCGGCCCGCCTCGACATCCCCGACAAGGTGTTCGGGCAGCCGCGGTTCATCCACGATCTGAGCCTGCCCGGCATGCTGCATGGCCGCGTGCTCCGCCCGGACGCGCCGCGCGCGCCGCTGACGGCGTTCGACGACACGGCCGCGCGGCGGGTGCCGGGCGTCATCGCGGTGGTTCGGGACGGCACCTTCGCCGGCGTCGTCGCCGAGACCGAGCACGCCGCCGAGGCAGCGCTCGCGCGCCTGCGCGCCGGCGCCCAATGGAGCGAGGGCGAGACGCTGCCGGAGGGTGAGCTCGCGGCGTGGCTCAAGAGCCAGCCGGTCGAGACCAAGGTCGTCGATGCCCGCGGCTCCCCTCGCCCGGCGGGCGCGACGCGGACGCTGCGGCGCGCCTACACGCGGCCGTTCATCGCCCATGCCTCGATCGCGCCGTCCTGCGCCATCGCGCAGTGGAGCGGCGACGGCGTGCATGTCTGGTCGCATTCGCAGGGCGTGTACAATCTGCGCGCCGACCTTGCGCTCGTGCTGGCACTGCCGCCGGAGCGGATCGTCGTCGAGCATGTCGAGGGCGCGGGCTGCTACGGCCACAACGGCGCCGACGACGTCGCGCTCGACGCCGTGCTCCTCGCCCGCGCCGCGCAAGGGCGGCCGGTGCGGGTGCAGTGGTCGCGCGCCGACGAGCTTGCCCGCTCGCCCTTCGGCGCCGCGATGGCGGTCGAGATCGAGGCCGATCTCGACGGCGCCGGCGAGATCGTCGGCTGGCGTCACGCGATCTGGAGCAACGGCCATGTCGCGCGGCCGGGCCGCAACGATAGCCCGACGCTCCTGGCCGCGAGCGAGCTCGAAAAGCCTTTCCCGCGCTTCATCGCCGTGAACCCGCCACTCGCGACCGGCGGCGGCGCCGACCGCAACTCCGTTCCGCTCTACGACTTTCCCGCCTTCGAGATCACGAGCCACCGCCTCCTCGCGATGCCGCTGCGGACCTCCGCGCTGCGCTCGCTCGGCGCCTTCGCCAACGTGTTTGCGATCGAGTCCTTCCTCGACGAGCTCGCGGCCGAGCGCGGCGCGGATCCGCTGGCGCTGCGCCTGCGGCATCTGCGGGACCCGCGCGCGCGGGGCGTCCTCGAGGCCGCGGCCGAGCGCGCCGGCTGGAGCGCGTGGCGGCCTCGCGAAGGCGCCGGGCACGGCATCGGCTTTGCCCGCTACAAGCACAGCGGCGCGTACTGCGCCGTCGTTGCCGAGATCGAGGGCGACGCCGACGTCCGCGTGCGGCGGCTCGTCGTCGCCGTCGATGTCGGCGAGGCGATCAACCCCGACGGGGTCGCGAACCAGATCGAGGGCGGCGCGATCCAGGCCGCGAGCTGGACGCTGAAGGAGGCGGTCCGCTTCGATCGCACCCGCGTCGTGAGCGACGCCTGGGAGAGCTACCCGATCCTGACCTTCTCCGAGGTGCCGGCGGTCGAGGTCGAGATCGTGGCACGGCCGGAGGAGAAGCCCGTCGGCGCCGGCGAGGCGGCGCATGGTCCGACCGCGGCCGCGATCGCCAACGCCGTGTTCCACGCCCTCGGCGTGCGGGTGCGCGACCTGCCGCTGACGCGCGAGCGCATCCTCGCCGCGATGGCGAGCGGATGACCCGGCTGGCGCTCCTGAGCGGCGGCGCGGCGCAGGGGCTCGTCGGAGCGCTGGCGCCGGCCTTCGAGGCCGAGACCGGCTGCCGGATCGAGGGCGAGTTCGGCGCCGTCGGCGCCATGGCGGCAAAGCTCCGCGCCGGCGCGCCGGCGGACCTTCTGATCCTGACCGCGGCGCTGATCGCCGAGCTGACGCGCGAAGGTCGTGTGATCGAGGGCTCTGCGGCCGATGTCGGAACCGTGCTCACTGCCGTCGCGGTGCGGGCCGGCGGCGCGGCGCCGCCGATCGCCGACGGCGATGCGCTGCGGGCAGCGCTTCTTGCCGCCGACGCGATCTATTTCCCCGATCCGCGGCAGGCGACGGCCGGCATCCATTTCGCCAAGGTGCTCGACCGGCTCGGGATCGGCGAGGCGGTCGCGGCGCGCCTGCAGCCGTTTCCGAACGGCGCCGCGGCGATGCGCGCGCTCGCCGCGTCGCGAAGCGCGCGTCCGATCGGCTGCACCCAGATCACCGAGATGCTGAGCACGCCCGGCGTCGCCGTCGCCGGCGCGCTGCCCACCGGGTTCGAGCTCGCGACAATCTACACCGCCGCCGTGGCGGCAAACGCCGCCGAGCCGGTGCAGGCCCGCCGGCTCGCGGCGCTTCTCACCGGCGAGGCGGCGCGCGAGGCGCGGACGCGCGCCGGATTCTCCTGAACGCCTCAGAAGACCCACACCGCCTCGGGCGGCAGATGGACCCAGCGCTGCGCCGGCGCGAGCGGCGCCTGGTGGAAGACACGCACCGGCTGCCCGGCGACCGCGAACAGGCTCTCCCAGCGCTCGCCGAGGAAGACCGAGCTCTCGAGCTCGCCGGCGAGGCAGTCGTCGCCGGCGCGCCCAAGGACGGCGACCCGGTCGAGGCGGATCACCGCCGTCCCGGTCGCGCCGGCGGGCGCCGCGCTCCTGTCCCTCCCCCACAGGCGCAAGCCGCCGAGGTCGAGGCAGGCATCGCCGGCGCGGCGCTCGGCGATGCGGCCGTGCAGCACGTTGTTGCTGCCCATGAACTCGGCGACGAACAGCGTCGCCGGCTCGTCATAGAGCTGCTGCGGGGTGCCGGCCTGGACGATGCGGCCCTCCTCGATCAGCACGACCTCGTCGGCGATCGCCATCGCCTCGACCTGGTCGTGGGTCACGAACACGGCGGTCAGCCCGAGCCGCTTGATGAGCCCGCGCACCCAGATGCGCGATTCCTCGCGAAGCTTGGCGTCGAGGTTCGACAGCGGCTCGTCGAGGAGGATGACCGGAGGGCCGTAGGCGAAGGCGCGCGCGAGCGCGACGCGCTGCTGCTGGCCGCCCGAGAGCTGATGCGGAAAGCGGGCGCCGAGCGCGCCGAGGCCGACCCCCTGCAGCACCTCGGCGACCCGCGCCTCGATGTCGGCGCGGGCGGCGCCGCGCACCCGAAGCCCATAGGCGACGTTGTCGAACACCGTCTTGTGCGGCCACAGCGCGTAGGACTGGAACACGAGGCCGAGGTTGCGGCGCTCGGTTGGGACGTCGATGCCGCGCCCGGCGTCGAAGACCTGCGCCTCACCGATGGCGATCGAGCCAGCAGTCGGGGTCTCGAGCCCGGCGACGCAGCGCAGCAGCGTCGTCTTGCCGCTGCCGGAGCGGCCGAGAAGCGCCGCGATCCGGCCCGGCCGGACGGCATAGCTGACGCCGCGCAGGATCTCGTTCGACCCGAGGTGGACGCGCAGATCGTCGACCGCGAGCGCCGGCGGCTCCGGGCGACCGGACGGCTCATTTATCGAGCGCAATCCCGAGCCGCAGCGCGATCGCGATGCCGAGCGCGATCATCACGGTGTTGATGACGGAAAGGGCCGAGACGACGTCGATGTTGCCGGCGCTCCACAGGCTGACCAGCATCGCTCCCATGACCTCGCTTCCGGGTCCGATGAGATAGATGCCGGTCGAGTACTCGCGCGCGAAGAGGAGGAACGTCAAAAGCCAGCTCGCGAGCAGCCCGTGGCGGGCGAGCGGCAGGACGACGTCGCGGGCAACGCGGCCGGGGCCGGCGCCGGCGACGCGGGCCGCGTCCTCGAGCTCCTCGCCGATCTGCCCGACGGCGTTCGAGACGAGGCGCAGGCCGAACGGCATCCAGACCAGCGTGTAGGCGAGCCAAATGCTCGCCAGCGTGTTGAGCAACGGCTTCAGCGGCGCGACGAACAGGAACAGCCAGAAGATCGCGAGCCCGGCAACGATGCCCGGCATGGCGCGCGGCAAAAGCACAAGGTAATCGAAGACGCGGCTGAACCAGCCCGGCCAGCGATGCGTCGCGAGCGTGAACGCCGCATAGACCGCGACCGAGAGTGCGGCGCCGAGCGTCGCGATGAGGGCGGTGTTGACGATCGAGCGCCCGACCCCGCGCATGCTGTCGATGGCGGCGTAGTTCCTCAGCGTCAGCACGTCGGCGAGGTTGACGCCGAGGCCCCAGCTCGACACGACCGAGCGCAAGGTTATGCCGGCGAGCGGCACGATCACCACCGCGACGAGCCAGAGCATGATCGCCCCGAAGGCGAGCCAGCGCCAGCGGCCGAGCGGCACGAGCCGCGCTCGCACCGCCTTGCCGCGCACCGTGGCGTAGCGGCGCGCCTGCGCGGTCACGAGCCGCTGCAGGGTGACCAGCGGCAGGGTCACGACCATGATCGCCACGACGACGACGGCCATGAGCTGGTAGGACGGCGTGCCGAGCCGCGTCGTGAGCTTGTAGAGATAGGTCGAGAGCACGAGCCGCCCTTCCGGGTCGCCGAGGACATAGGGCAGGCCGAAAAGCTCGAAGCCGAGGAAGAAGACGAGCACCGCCCCGACCCCGATCGAGGGCAGCACCATCGGCAGGGTCACGGTCAAGGCGGTGCGCCACGGACCGGCGCCGGCGACGCGGGCCGCCTCCTCGCTGTCGGAGGGCACGAGGCGCAGCGCCGCCGCGACATAGAGATAGACGTGCGGCACATGCGTCAGCGCGACGATCAGCGCCGTCGCAAGCATCGAGTAGATGTTCCAGGGTGCGGCGCCGAGCACGCTCTCATAGGCCGTTGTCAGGAACCCGACCGGCCCGAGGCTGACCACGTAGCCGAAGGCGAGCACCATCGGCGAGACGAACAGCGGCATGAGGACGAGGGTCTCGAGCGTCCGCCGTGCGGGCAGGTCGGTCCGGACGACGAGGTAGGCGAGCGCCGCGCCGACCGGCACCGCGATCGCCACCATGCTCGCCGCGAGCACGACCGAGTTCAGGCCCGCGGCCCAGAAATCCTCGTCGGCGAGGACGAATTCGTAGCCGTCGAGCGAGAAGCGGGCGCGGGCGCTGAAGAATGGCGCGTTGAGGAAGCTCTGGTAGACGACGAGCGCGACCGGCGCGAGGATCGCCGCCGCGCCGGATGCGATGATGGCGATGCGCCAGAGGTCGCGCCGCCCCGGGATTGCGGCAACCGCCGTTGCCAAGCCGCTATTTCCCCTCGAGCAGGCCCTGCCATTTCTTGAAGAAGGGCAGGCGCTTTGCCGGCTCCAAGAGGTCGAGGAGCTCGGCATTGATCGCCACCGGCTTGATCGCGGTCCCGAGCTCGCGGGTGAGCTTTGCCGCCGTCGCCTCGCCCTCGACGTCCTGGCGGATCGAGAACAGCGACGCCTTGTTGGCGATCACCTCCTGGCCGGCCTTCGAGAGCACGAAATCGAGGAACACCTTGGCGGCGTTCGGACGCTTCGCGTCCTTCGGCACGAAGGCGATGCGGGTCATCACCACGGCGTAGTCGTTCGGGATCACGACGCCCATCGAGGGGTCGCTCTTCGCCTTGAGGAGCGCGTAGGAGCCGACGACGTTGTAGGCCAGCAGATGCTCGCCCGAGGCGACCTTCTCCAGCATGTTGCCGGTCGCCGAGTACTGGCGCGCCTTCGTCTGCCCGAGGCCCTTGGCGATGTCCCAGAGCACGTTCCCGTTCCGAAGGTCCTGGCTGTAGAGGAAGTAGCCGAGCCCGGATTTCTGCGGATCGTAGGTTCCGACCTTGCCCTGCAGGCTCGCGGCGTTCTCGGAAAGATACTTGGCGAGCGCGGCGTGGCTCTTCGGGATCGCCGCCTCCTGCAGCACGCGCTTGTTGTAGATGAAGGCGGCGGGCTCGAAGGTCGTGCCGTAGCCGAGATCCTTGTACACCGCCCAGGCCGGCAGCGCCGGCTTCTCCGGGCTCGCATAGGCTTGCGCGAAGCCCTCGTCGAGGAGCTTGAATTGCAGGTCCATCGAGGACGACCAGATCACGTCGCCCTGCAGCGCGCCGGCCGAGGCCTCGCTGACGAAGCGATTGTAGAGCTCGGAGGATTTGATCTCGACATAGTCGAGCTTGATGTTCGGAAAGGCGGCCTGGAAGGCGTCCAGGACCGGATTGACGGCGAACTGCTCGGTGTTCGAGTAGACGACGACCTTGCCCTCCTTCTCGGCCGCCGCGAGCATCGCCTTGTAGGAAGGCGGGTAGTTCTCGGGGACGCCGACCGCATGCGCCGGGAGCGCCATCAGGGCGAGGACGAGACCCGCCGCGAGCGATTTGATCATGGTTTCCTCCGTGTTCTTCTTTCGCTTAATCGAGAATGCCCTCACTTAGGGGTCGCGCGCGAGGCCCCCATCCCGGCGACCCGGCCGAAGACCGAGCCCGACATCAGGCCGGTGCCGCCAGGATAGTTGAAGTAAAACAGCCCGCCGACAAGCTCGCCCGCCGCGTAAAGGCCGGGGATCGGCGACAGATCGCTGTCGAGCACCTGTCCGGTGGCCGGCGCGATGCGCAAGCCGCCGAAGGTGAAGGTGATGCCGCAGCCGACCTGGTAGGCCTCGAAGGGCGGCTCGTCGAGCGTGTTCGCCCAGTTCGACTTCGGCACGGAAAGGCCAATGGTGCCGCGGCCGTCCTTGACGTTCGGGTTGAACGGCACGTCGGCGCGAACGGCGGCGTTGTAGGCGCGCATCTCGTCGAGGAACGCCGCCGCATCGACGCCCTCGAGCTTGGGGGCGAGCTCCTCGAGCGTCGCCGCCGAGACCTTGGTGACGCGCTTGATGCGGTACTCGTCGCGCAGAAGGTGCAGGACCTTGCGGTCGAAGACCTGCCAGGCGAACTGGTCCGGCTGCTCGAGGATCACGCGGCCGTATTTGGCGTAGGTGTAGTTGCGGAAGTCGGCGCCCTCGTCGACGAAGCGCCTTCCCGTGGCGTTGACCATGACGCCGAACGGGTAGGAGTGCTTCTGGAAGGCGTCGCCGACGGCAAGATCGCCGAACTCGGGGGCGTTGTTGTCCCAGCCGACGGCGTGGCAGCCGGACCAGTTGCCGGCCGGCGACGCGCCGATGTCGAGCGCCATGCGGATGCCGTCGCCGGTGTTGAAGCGGGTGCCGCGGACCTTCGCGAGCTCCCAGCCCGGGCCGAGGTAGCGGGTGCGCCACTCGGCGTTCGATTCGAAGCCGCCGCAGGCGAGGATCACGGACCTGGCGTCGACGTCGTGAAGCTCGCCCTCCTCCTTCACCCGCACCCCGGTAACCGCATGCCCGTCGAAGCGGAGCGCGACGGCGCGGGCGCCGTAGCGGATCTCGATTCCGTCCTTCTCGGCGATGGCCGTCTCCTGGTCGACGAGCCCCGGGCCGCCGCCCCAGGCTTCGACGGTAAGCCCGCCCCAGAACTTGAACCGCCCTTCGACCTGGAAGGCCTGGCGGCCCCAGATCGGCGCGAACCGCAGCCCCTTCTGCCGCAGCCAAAGCATCGTCTCGAAGGAGCGCGTGACGAGGAGCTCGCAGAGCTCGGGGTCGGAGCGGTAGCGCGTCACCCGGAACATGTCGTCGAAGAACTGCTCGGTCGTGTAGGTGCCGAAATCGGTGCGGCCAATCTCGTCCTCGGTGAGGTCAGGCATGATCGCCCGCAAATCCTCGATGCCCCGGTAGGCGAAGCGGATCGCCCCGGCGGTGAAGCGGGAATTGCCGCCGTTCTCCTCGCGCGGGGCCCGCTCCAGCATCAGCACCGAGGCGCCGGCCTCACGGGCGGCGAGCGCGGCGCAGAACGCGGCGTTGCCGGCGCCGACCACGACGACGTCCCACGCCCGTTCCGCCACGCCAGCCTCCGAACGCCTCTTGAGGGCGGGGCCGTATCACGACGGCGGCGGCAGCGGAAGGCGAGAGGAGAGGCGCGGTGCTCAGCGAGCGCGCGCGGCGGTCTTCGTCGCTGCGCCCCGGCGGGACCGGCTCGTCGGCGCCGCCGCGCGCCTCGGCGCGGCCGCGAAGGGATCGCGGCCGCACAGGCGCACGAGGTCGTTCGCGGCGTTGCCGAGGAGCTTCAGCGCCGCGGCGTGCGCCTTCTCCGGATCGCCGGCCGCGATCGCGTCGACGAGCGCGCCGTGCTCGGCGAGCGCGCGCTTGCGGTGGCTGCCCTTGGCGCCGATCCGGAAGCTCTCGCGCAGCGCCAGCGCGAACATCTGCGCCACCGGCCAGAAGAACTCGTTGTGGGTCGCGACGTAGATCGCGCGATGGAAGGCGAGATCGGCGTCGACGAAGGCCTCCTCGTTCGGCGCCTCGGCCATCCGGGCGAAGGCGAGGCGGATCTTCTCGACGTCCGCCGGCTCGGCCGCCGCCGCGGCGAGCGCCGAGGCGGTCGGCTCGACGGCGAAGCGGAGCTGGAACAGCTTCTTGAGATAGGCGTCGAGGTCGGTGACCTCGAGCCGCCAGCGCAGCACGTCGGGATCGAGGTGGTTCCAGTTCTCGGGGTCGCGCACCCGCGTTCCGCTCTTCGGCTTCGATTCGAGCAGGCCCTTGCCGACGAGCACCCGGATCGCCTCGCGCACCGCGGTGCGGCTCACCCCCATCATGTCGCAGATGCGCAGCTCGGACGGCAGCGGATCGCCCGGCACGATGTCGCCGCGCAGGATGCCGATGCCGATCTGGTCGGCGAGGCGCGTATGGAGGTTGCGCCCAAGCGCGTCGTCGAAGGTGAACAGCGTGCTCTCCCGAGCGTCCCTTAATCGCGGCGCCGGCGACGAGACGGCGTCCGGCGGGCCTTGCCGAGCGGCAACTTTGGTCATACAAAAGCACCAGAAGTCAAGAGACGCGGCCCCGCGGGACGGAAGCGTTCGCCGATCTGCCGCTGCCGGGAGGAAGCCCATGTCAGGTGCCGCATCGCGCCCCGCCGTCCTCCTCGGCACCGCCGCGCTCGCCGGAGCCCTCGTCATGACCGCCGCGCAAGCCGCCACCTTCGTCTATGTCGGCAACGCCGAGAGTAACGACGTTCACGTCTTCGCGCTCGATACGAAGAGCGGCGGCCTGACCGAGGTCGAGAAGGTGGCGATCCCGGGCCTCGCCAAGGCGGGGTCGACGACGCCGATGGCGGTCAGCCCCGACAAGCGCGTGCTCCATGTCGGCACCCGCGGCGAGCCGCTGACGGTCTCGAGCTTCGCGATCGACGCCAAGACCGGCAAGCTGACGCATCTCGGCAACGCCGCCCTGCCGGACAGCATGGCCTATGTCGCGACCGACCGGAGCGGCCGCTATCTGTTGAGCGCGTCCTATGGCGGGCACAAGGTGGCGGTGAGCCCGGTCGACGCCGGCAAGGTCGGGCCGGCGCAGCAGATCGTCGAGACGGCGCCGAACGCGCATGCGATCCTGACCGATCCGGCGAACCGGTATGTGCTCGCAACGAGCCTCGGCGGCGACGTCGTCAATCAGTACCGCTTCGACGCCGCGACCGGGAAGCTTTCGCCGAACGACCCGCCCGCCGCGAAGGTCAAGGACAAGGCCGGCCCGCGGCACTTCGTGTTCCACCCGGGCGGCAAGCTCGTCTATCTCCTCAACGAGCTCGACGGCTCGGTCGTCGTCTTCGATTACGATGCCGAGAAGGGGCAGCTCAAGGAGAAGCAGAGCGTCAGCGCCCTGCCAGCCGGCTTCGACGGCAAGCCCTGGGCGGCGGATCTGCACGTCACGCCCGACGGCAAGTTCCTCTATGCGAGCGAGCGCACCTCCTCGACGCTTGCCGCCTTCAAGGTCGATGCCGCGAACGGCACGCTGACGCTCGTGGCGCATTATCCGACCGAGAAGCAGCCGCGGGCCTTTGCCATCGACCCCGGCGGACGCACCCTCCTCGCCGTCGGCCAGCTGTCGCACGCGATGTCGGTCTACGGCATCGATCCAGAGACCGGAAAGCTCGCGAAGCTCAAGGAGCATCCGATGGGCAAGAACCCGAACTGGGTCGAGATCGTCGA
>DAINQO010000039.1:0-1132 GCA_036742625.1 Microvirga sp. | reverse complement strand
ATGCCGAGGCCGGGGCCGGTCGGCACGCGCACCCATCCGCCTTCCTGCACGATCGGCTCGGTCGTGACCGCGTCGCGGATCGGGTGCTCGCTCATGTCGAACTCGAGCAGCGGCTCGGTGGCCCAGAGCCCGGGCGGGTTGTGCGGCAGCACGGCGAGGAGCTGCAGCGCCGCGGCGCGGGCGATGCCGGTGCCCCAGCAATGGGGCACGTAGCGGACGCCGAAGGCCGAGGCCATGTCGGCGATCTTCTTGCACTCGGAAAGGCCCCCGGCCGCGCAGGTGTCGGGTTGGGCGATGTCGACGAGACGCTCGGTGATGAGGCGGCGGAAGCCGAAGCGGGTGAACGAGCACTCGCCGCCGGCGACCGGGATCGTCGTGCCGGCCTTGACCTCGCGATAGCCGCCGTAGTCCTCAGGCGCGACCGGCTCCTCGAACCAGCCGATGTCGAGGTCCTCGACGGCGCGCGCGTAGCGCAGCGCGTCGACGGCGTCGTAGGCGTGGTTGGCATCGACCATCAGCCCGACCTCCGGGCCGATCTCGTCGCGCAGCGCGCGTGTCAGGCGGATGTCCTCGCCGACGCCCCAGCCGATCTTGAGCTTCATCGCCGAGAGGCCAGCGGCCGCATGAGAGGCTGCCTCCTCGCGCAGATAGGTCTCGTGATCGGGGCGGTCGCGGCGGTAGAGGCCGGTGGCGTAGGCCCGCACCCGGTCGCGGATCGGCCCGCCCATGAGGACGTGCACCGGCTGCCCGAGCGCCCTCCCCTTGAGGTCCCAGAGCGCGATGTCGACGCCGCTCAACGCCTGGATCGCGAGCCCGCGCTGGCCGTGATCGCGCAGATGGTTGTAGAGGCGCTGCCAGTGCCGCTCGATCGCGAACGGGTCCTCGCCGATGAGCAGCGGCGCGTAGGCCTCGACGACGCCGCGGTTCGGCCGCGGCGGGCCGTAGACCTCGCCGAAGCCGGACAGTCCCTCGTCGGTGACGACCTCGACGACGAGCGCCATGCGCTTGTCGTACCAGCCCTGCGAATAGGCGAAGGGCGTCTTCAGGTCGGCCGAGAGGACGTAGGTCTTGATCGCCGCGATCTTCATCCGTTCACTTCACCAGCCCGAAGCTCCGCGGCAGCCACATGTAG
>DAINQO010000038.1:0-19187 GCA_036742625.1 Microvirga sp. | reverse complement strand
CGGCGAGCGACACGTAGTAGACCTCGCCGTCCGGCGTCGAGGCGATGCCGTACGGTCCCCTGCCCTTCGGGGCCTTGAAGACCTTGACCTCGCCCGATTTCGGATCGAGCCGGCCGTAGATGCCGTTCTGGCCCGTGAACCAGTGGACGCCGTCCCTGTCGAAGGCCGCGGTGTTGAGGTTGGTGTAGCCGGTATCCTCGGGCAGCTTCCAGACCTTGATCTCCTCGGTCTTCGGGTCGAAGCGCACGATCGCGTTCTGGCCGCCGTCGGTCAGCCAGGCGGCACCGTCCGGGCCGTGGATGACGCCATGCGGCGCCGATTTCGGCCCGAGCTTCACCTCCCGCGACTGCCCGGTTTTCGGATCGAAGATGCCGATCGCCCCATGCTTCTGCGCCGCGTACCAGATCTTGCCGTCCGGCGCCGGCGCGACATCGTGCGGATAGGAGCCGGGCGGGAGCTGGTAGACCTGGACCTGCTGCGCGGTGGCCGGAACGGCGAGAGCTGCCAGAACAGCGGCGGCGCCGAGGAAGCAGGGATGAACTCTCATGGCGGGCTCCTTCCGCATGAGAGCGCATCGGAGCGGCAGCCGCTGTCAAGGGGCCGGCGCAGCAGACGTCGTCAGCGCACGGCGATGTGAACGCTGCGCCGCCTCAGCTGCCGCGATAGGTGGAGTAGGCCCAAGGCGAGACGAGAAGCGGCACGTGGTAGTGCGCCGCGGGATCGGCGACGCCGAAGCGGACCGGCACCGTCTCGAGGAAGGGCGGCGCCGGCAGGTCGACGCCCTTGTCCCGGAAATACTCGCCGATGTGGAACAGAAGCTCGTAGGCGCCGCTGCGCAGCTCGTCCGCGGCGAGGAGCGGCCGGTCGGTGCGGCCGTCGGCATTCGTCGTCGCGCTGGCGACGAGACGACGGCTGTCGCCGGCAAGCCCATAGAGCTCGATGCGCACGCCGCCGGCCGGCGTGCCGCTCATGGTGTCGAGGACATGGGTGGACAGGCGGCCCATCGGATCGATCCTCCGGGCCGGACTCTTGGGGCGCGGAGCGCCCGCCGGTCAACAGCCGGCGGGCGAAAGCCCGACATTCTCAGGCATCGCCCGGAGGCGCCCGAGCGCCGAGACGAGCGGCACCGCGAGCGACAGCCCGAAGGCGGCAAGCACCAGCACGAGCGCGGCGTCGAGGCCGAAGAGCGCGCCGACCCAGCCGCCGGCGAAAGCGCCGAGCGGCCGCACGCCGTAGATCGCGACCTGGATCGTCGCCGCGACCCGGCCGATGAGATCGGGCGGCGTCACGAGCTGGCGGATGCTGGTCTGGCAGATCAGCCACAGCATCGGTCCGAAGCCGACGAAGAAGAATGCGGCGGCCGCGGCCGGCAGCCCGCCGCCGCGGGCGGCGAGAAACAGCAGCACCGGCGCCGCCATCGACAGCGCCGGCCCGGCGACGAGGATCACCCGCGGCTCGAAGCGCCGCACGATCGCGGCCGCTGCCGCCGCGCCGAGGATGAGCCCGAGGCCGTAGCCGCCCTGGGCGAGCCCGGTGCCCTTGGCGTTAAGGCCGACGCGCGTGAGGCAGAACGGCACCGCCACCGCCAGCAGCGCGAAGAAGGCGAAGTTCCAGAACACGGCGCAGAGCGCGATGCCGCGCAGCAGCTCGTGGCGAAGCGCGAAGCGGGCGCCCTCCCGGATCGCGTCCGCGAGCGGCGCCCGCGCCGGCACTGGCGAGGGCGAGGGCGAGGGCGGCGCCCGCAGTCCGAACGCGACGAGCGCCGCCGCGGCGCTGGCGAGCGCGGCGAGCGCGAAGCCGAGAGCCGGCGTGACCGCGTCCGCCATCAGGCCGACCGCGACCGGCGCGGCGAGCGTCGCGACGGCGCGGACGAGCTCGAGCCGGGCGTTCGCCGCCGCAAGCGCCGTCGGCGGCACGAGCGCCGGTACGAGCGCCAGCGCCGTGAGGACGAGGATGACGGCGCCGCTCGCGCCGATGAAGCAGGCCGCGGCGAGCGCCGTGCCTGAGCCTGCCGTCACGGCGACCGTCGCGGCCGCGAAGGCCAGCCCGGCTACGGCTTGCGACAGCGCGATCAGGAGGCCCTTCGGCACCCGGTCGACGAGGACGCCGGCCGGGAGCGAGGCAAGGAGCCAGGCGAGCCCCTGCAGGGCGACGAGCGTTCCGACGGTGCCGGGCCCGGCGCCGAGGACGACGACCGCGGTCAGCGGCAGGGCGGCGGTCGCGAGCTGGTCGGCGAAATGGGCCGCACCGCCGGCGGCGAGGAGGCGCGAGAAGGACGACATGACGGACACTCCGGGTTTCGACCGGTGTGTCAGCTCGATGTCGCCGGCGCGACCCGATTCCTGTCGTGTTTTTTTCTTTTCGGCGGAGAGTGGGTGTGCCGCTACAACGGCGTGCGCCCGACGTCGGCGATCGTCACGCTCACCGTCGTCGTCCTGCCGCCGCGCGCGACCGTGAGCTGCACCGGCTTGCCGACGCCGGCGCGCTCGAGCTCGGCCGTGAGGTCGGAGAGGCGCCGCACCGGCTTCCCGTTGACGCCGACGATGATGTCGCCGATCTCGCCCGTCATCTGGTCGATGCCGCGGATGCCGGCCGTCGCTGCCGGCGAACCGCGCAGGGTCCGCACGACGACGACGCCGTCCATACCGAGCCGGGCGGTCGCCGATTCCGGCGCCGCGATGATGCCGATCCCGGGGTTCGGCACGCGGCCGTTGCGGATGAGCTCGGGCACGACGCGGTTGACGACATCGACCGGGATCGCGAAGCCGATGCCGGCCGAAGCGCCGGAGGGCGAGAAGATCGCCGTGTTGACGCCGATGACCCGGCCGGCGGAATCGAGCAGCGGCCCGCCGGAATTGCCGGGATTGATCGCGGCGTCGGTCTGGATGACATCGGCGAGCTCGCGACCGGCGCCGGTCGGCAGCCGGCGCTGGAGGGCGCTGATCACGCCCGTCGTGAGCGTCTGGTCGAGGCCGAACGGGTTGCCGATCGCGTAGGCGAACTGGCCGACCTTGAGGTCGCTCGAGGTGCCGATCGCGATCGCCGGCGGCGGCTGGCGCACGCGGCCGAGGCGCAGCACGGCGAGATCGAAGTTCGGCGCCGTGCCGACGAGCTCGGCCGGCACGATCTCGCCGGAATTGAGCCGGATCGCGATCGGGCTCGCGTTCTGGACGACGTGGTTGTTGGTGACGATGTGGCCGGCGGCGTCCCATACGAAGCCGGTGCCGGTCTGCTGGCCGCCGCCCTCCTCCTCCCCCTCCAAGAGCGATTGCCGGCTCGCCCGCGCCTGCGCGAAGACGTGGACGACCGACGGCGCGGCGCGCTCGAAGAGCTCGATGTTTGCCCGCTCGAGCGGCGCGAGATCGCCGCGGGCGGTAACCGCGCGCGGCGTCTCCTCGGCGTAGAACAGCCGCGCCACATAGGGTTCGGCGACGAAAGCGGCGAGGAGCAGGATGGCGAGAAAGAGCGCGATGCGCGTGGCGCGGTCCCGCATGGCTGTCCTCCCGGTTGTCGAGCGCTGCCGGAGTGGTGGCGCGCCAACGCGCGGAACGCAATCGGGTTCATCACGGCGCCGGCGCGGGCCGGTTCACCAGCACGATGCCGATGGTCACGAGCAGGAGCGCGACGGCAAGCGAGCCGGTCAGCGGCTCGCCGAGCACGACGTGCCCGGAGATCACCCCGAACACCGGGGCGAGGAACGACAGCACCGAAAGCCGCGCCGGCGGGTAGCGCGACACGAGCCAGAACCAGACGAGGTAGGTCACCGTCGTGACCCAGACGACCTGATAGGCCATGACCGACCATGTGAGCGCCGTCAACGGCAGTCGCCAGGCCTCGCCGGCGGCGAGCGACGCCACCGTCATCGCGACCGCCGACACCGCCAGCTGATAGAGCAGCACCTTCGCGGGCTCGGCCGCGCGTAGCCGGGTGCCCTTGATGATCAGCGTCGTCGCGCCCCACAGGATCCCGGCGCCGAGCGCCATCAGGTCGCCCGCGAGGCTTTGTCCGACGATCGCCCCGGCCGGGCTGAGCAGAAGCGCGACGCCGACGAAGGCGATCGCGATTCCGGCCCAGCGGTCCAGCGTCAGGGCCTCCGGCTGCGGCAGAAAGCGCGCGCCGACCGCGACGACGAAGGGCGCCGTGTAGAGCAGCATCACGACCCGCGCCGCGTCGGTTCGCGCCAGCGCGAGAAAGAGCAGGATGAACTCGGCGGCGAAGATCAGCCCGACCAGGATGCCGGGACGCAGCGTGCCGTCGTCGAGGCGCAGATCCCGGCGCGTCCGCCACGCCCACAGGCCGACGAGCACGCCCGCGCCAATCGAGCGGATCGCCGCCTGCGCGATCGGCGGCAGCTCCGGCAGCGCGAGCTTCACCGAGACCTGCTGGAAACCCCAGCTGGCGCACAGGACAATCATCGCCGCCACGGCGACGCGATCGATCAATCGAGGCTTGGTCATCGGCGGGACGCGAATCGAGGCCCGTTCTGGCACGCACCGCGCCAACGAAAAAGGGCGCCGCCCACCCTTCCCTTTCGGTGCCGTGGTGTGGCTAGACTGGAATCATGGCTCTCCCCCCTCCGACCACCATCGACGCCACCCTCGCCCTGCTGCGCGATTCCGGCTACGTCGCCGACCGGCCGCTCGCGACGGTGCTGTTCCTCGCCCTGAGGCTCGGGCGGCCGCTGTTCCTCGAAGGCGAGGCCGGGGTCGGCAAGACCGAGATCGCGAAGGTGCTCTCGGCGGCGCTCGGCCGGCGGCTCATCCGGCTGCAGTGCTATGAGGGGCTCGACGTCGCCTCCGCCGTCTACGAGTGGAACTACGCCGGCCAGATGATGGCGATCCGCTTGGCCGAGGCCGGCGGCGAGGTCGACCGCGAGCGGCTCGAATTGGACCTCTTCTCCGATCGCTACCTCGTGCGCCGGCCGCTGCTGCAGGCGCTCGAGCCCGACCCCGCCGGCCCGCCCGTGCTCCTCATCGACGAGCTCGACCGCACCGACGAGGCATTCGAGGCTTTCCTCCTCGAGGTGCTGTCCGATTTCCAGGTCACGATCCCGGAGCTCGGCACGGTCAAGGCCGAGCAGCCACCGATCGTCATCATCACCTCGAACCGCACGCGCGAGATCCACGACGCGCTGAAGCGCCGCTGCCTCTATCATTGGCTCGACTACCCGGACGCGCCGCGCGAGCTCGCGATCCTGAAGTCCCGCGTGCCGCAGGCGCCGGCGAAGCTCTCGAAGGAGATCGTCGGCTTCGTGCAGGCGATCCGCAAGGAGGACCTCTTCAAGTCGCCGGGCGTCGCCGAGACCCTCGACTGGGCCTCGGCGCTTGTCGAGCTCGACGCAGTTGCCCTCGACCCGGCGCTGGTTTCGGATACGCTGGGGGTGCTGTTGAAGTATCAGGACGACATTCAGAAGATGCAGGGCTCGAAGGCCAAGGCCGCGCTCGACGCAGTGCGCGCCGAAGGGAGGACGTGATGACGAACGAACGCAAGGCGATCGAAGAGGTGGTCCAGACCTATCTCGACGGTCTCTATGAGGGCGACACCGAGAAGCTCGCGCGGGTGTTCCACCCGACGAGCGCACTCACCGGCGACCTCGGTGGCAAGCTCACCATCGTGCCGCGCGACCAATGGCTCGACGCTGTGAAGAACCGCCCGTCGCCGAAGTCGCAGAACCTGTCGCGGCACGATGAGATCCTGGAAATCGACATCGCCGGCCCGACCACGGCCTTCGTGAAGGTCAAATGCGCGATCCCGCCGCGCTTCTTCACCGACTACCTCTCGCTCCTGAAGCTCGACGGCCGGTGGCAGGTGGCGCAGAAGATCTATGCCTCCGAGACGCGCGAGGCGGCGCGGGTCGCGGCTGAGTGAGCGGACGCGGGGACAAGCGCCGCACGAATCCCTCCCCCCTTGCGGGGGAGGACCGACTCGGGCGAAGCCCGAGCGAGGAGAGGGGGCGCGGGGCCGAGCACATTGGCCACCATCCCAGCGACTTCGACAATGGAGTGCCGCCGGATCAGGCGGCGCTTCATGCCTGGCAGCCCCCCCTCTCCGCTCGGGCCTCGCCCGAGTCGGCTCTCCCCTACGGGGGGGGAGAGAGGGACGCTGGCCGCCTCTCCGAGAACATCGCCTATTTCGCCCGCGCGCTCCGGGCCGCCGGCCTCCCCGTCGGCCCCGGCACGGTGCTCGATGCGATCGAGGCGGTCGAAGCGGCGCGGGTCGGCGCGCGCGAGGACTTCTACTGGACGCTCCACTCGGTCTTCGTGAAGCGGCACGAGCACTCGGTGCTGTTCGACCAGGCCTTCCGCATCTTCTGGCGCAGGCGAGCGCTGATCGAGAAGCTGATCGCGCAGATGTCGCCCGTCGCGCCGCCGGGCAAGCCGGACGAGACGAAGCCCGAGGCGGGCGCGCTCAGGGTCAACGAGGCGCTGTCTCCGAAACCGCAGGACACCCTGCCGCGGGAGCTGACCGAATTCTCCGCGCGGCTCACCATGTCGGACGCGGAAATCCTGCGCGCCAAGGATTTCGCGCAGATGTCGGCGGACGAGATCGCGCGCGCGAAACGGGTGATCGCCGCGCTCCGCCTACCGGATGACGACACCCCGACCCGCCGCTACCGCGCCGACAGCCACGGCCACCGCATCGATCCGCGCCGCACCTTCCGCCGCTCGCTGCGCGCCGGCGGGGCGACGATCGACCTGGCCTTCCGGACCCGCAGCGTGCGGCGCCCGCCGCTCGTCGCGCTCGTCGACATCTCGGGATCAATGGCCGAGTACTCGCGCTTGTTCCTGCATTTCCTGCACGCCGTCGCCGAGAAGGGCCGGCGCGTGCACGCCTTCGTGTTCGCGACGCGGCTCACCAACATCACCCGGGAGCTCACCCATCGCGATCCCGACGAGGCGCTCGCCCGCGCTTCTTCGCTCGTGCAGGATTGGGAGGGCGGCACGCGCATCGCCGCCTGCCTGCACGAGTTCAACCGGCGCTGGTCGCGCCGCGTCCTGACGCAAGGAGCCGTGGTGCTGCTGTTCACCGACGGCCTCGAGCGCCAGGTCGGCCCCGATCTCGCGTTCGAGATGGACCGCCTGCGGCGCTCGTCGCGCAAGCTCGTCTGGCTCAACCCGCTCCTGCGCTTCGACGCCTTCGAGGCGCGCGCCTCCGGCGTCCGCGCCATGCTGCCGCATGTCGACGAGTTCCGCCCGATCCACAGCCTCGGCTCGATGGAAGAGCTGTGCCGGGCGCTCGGAGAGGAACGCTCGCGCGACAGTGATCCGCGGCTGTGGTTGCGCAAGGTGGCGTGACGCCTACCTTGGCTTTGAACCGCCACTCTCCTCATCCTGAGGTGCGCCCCCCGGGCTTGCCCGGGGGGAGCCTCGAAGGACGCACCATGCCGACGCCGCGCCCTTCGTGCGTGCTTCGAGGCTCAGCATGAGGAGAGTAGTGGTGCTGGAGAGGGAAAGTAGATGCTCGCAACCGATGCCGACATCCTGAAAGAAGCCGAGGCCTGGAAGCGCTCCGGGCGCGGGGTCGCGCTCGCGACGGTCGTCGAGACCTGGGGCTCGGCGCCACGGCCGGTCGGGAGCCATCTCGTCGTCGACGAGGCGGGCAACTTCCTCGGCTCGGTCTCCGGCGGCTGCGTCGAAGGCGCCGTGATCGAGGAGGCGGCCGACGTGATCGCCGACGGCCGCCCGCGCATGCTCGAGTTCGGCGTCGCCGACGAGGCGGCCTGGAAGGTCGGGCTGTCCTGCGGCGGGAAGATCAGAGTCTATGTCGAGCGGGTCGATTAACCTCTCCCGGAGGGAGAGGTCGAGACGGCGCGAAAGCGCCGTCCGGGTGAGGGGTTCCGCCCTCACCGGCGGCAGCGCGCCCCTCACCCGGTCGGCTCCGCCGACTCGGCCTCTGCCTATGGAAGAGGCGTGATGCGCCTCGACCTCCTCACCCAACTCAACGCCGAGCGCGCGGCGCGGCGCGCGGCGATCCTCGTCACGGACGTCGCCACGAACGAGCAGCGCTTCGTGCGCGAATCCGAGGCTGCCGCCGAACCTCTCGCCACCCTGCTCGAAGAGCGGTTCCGCTCGGGAAAGAGCGGCCTTGTCCAGGCCGGCGGCCGCGAGCTCTTCCTCACCGTGCAGGTGCCGCCCGTGAAGGTCGTCGTCATCGGCGCCGTGCACATCAGCCAGGCGCTCGCGCCGATGGCGCGAGGCCTCGATTTCGATGTGACGATCATCGACCCGCGCACCGCCTTCGCGACGCCGGAGCGCTTTCCCGACGTGCCGGTGCTGGCCGAGTGGCCGGACGCGGCGCTGCCGCGCATCGGGCTCGACCGCTACACCGCCATGCTGGCGCTGACCCACGATCCGAAGATCGACGATCCGGCGCTCGACGCCGCGCTCAAGACCGAGTGCTTCTACATCGGCGCGCTCGGCTCGAAGAAGACGCACGCGCGCCGCGTCGAGCGGCTCACGGCCGCGGGCTTCGGCGAGGCGGCGATCGAGCGCATTCACGCCCCGATCGGACTCGACATCGGCGCGGTGAGCCCGGCCGAGATCGCCGTCTCGATCCTCGCCGAGATCGTGGCGACGCTGCGCCGCGACCGGAGACGCGCATGAAGTTCGGGCCCGTGCCGGTCAAGGAGGCGGTCGGCGCGATCGCCGCCCATAGCGTCCGCGCCGGCGACGCGTCGGTGAAGAAGGGCAGGATGGTGACGACGGAGGACGCTGAGCGGCTCGCCCGCGCCGGGGTTGCCGAGATCGTCGCGGTGCGGCTCGGGACCGATGACGTCGGCGAGGACGAGGCGGCGCTGCGCCTCGCCGAAAGGATCGCCGGCGCGCATGCGCGCGTCGATCGGCCGTTCACCGGCCGCGCCAACCTGTTTGCAGAAAAAGCCGGCGTGCTGGTCGTCGATCGCGGCGCCATCGACGGCATCAACGCGATCGACGAGGCGATCACCGTCGCGACGCTTGCCGCGCACAAGGCCGTGGTCGCGGGCGAGATGATCGGCACCGTCAAGATCATCCCCTATGCGGTTCCGGGTGCGATCCTTGAGCGGGCGCTCGCCGTTCTCGATGGCGCCGGCGAGGGCGCCGTGCGCGTCGCACCCTATGTCCGGCGCAGGATCGCGGTCGCCTCGACGGTGCTGCCGGGCCTGAAGCCCTCGGTCATCAAGAAGACGCTCGACGTGCTCGGCGAGCGGATCGTGCCCGCCGAGGCGGCGGTCGTGCAGGAGGTCCGCGTGCCGCATGATAGTGGCAGGCTCGCCGAGGAGCTTCGGCGGCTTGCATCTTCGGAGGCCGAGCTCGTCATCGTCTTCGGAGCCTCGGCCATCGCTGACCGGCGCGACGTCATCCCGGCGGCGCTCGAGGCCGCGGGCGGAAAGGTCGAGCATTTCGGCATGCCGGTCGATCCCGGCAACCTGCTTCTCATCGGCTCGCTTGCGGGCAAGCCGGTGATCGGGGCGCCGGGCTGCGCCCGGTCGCCGAAGGAGAACGGCTTCGACTGGGTGCTGCACCGGCTGCTTGCGAACGTGCCGGTCACCCGCGCCGACATCGTCGGCATGGGCGTCGGCGGCCTCTTGATGGAGATCGTCTCTCGTCCGCAGCCCCGCGAGGAGCGGCCGAGCGATGCGCATCCGGCGTCGGTCGCGGCCGTCATCCTCGCCGCCGGCCAGTCGCGCCGGATGGGCGGCCCGAACAAGCTCCTCGCGACGATCGGCGGCGTACCCCTCGTCCGTCGCACCGTCGAGGCGGCGAGGAAGAGCCGCGCCACGTCGGTGGTCGTCGTGACCGGTCACCAGGCTGAGCTGGTGAGCGCCGCGCTCGCCGGCATCGACGTCGAGATCGTGCGCAATCCCGATTACGCCGAAGGGCTTTCCACCTCGCTCCGGCGGGGCATCTCCGCCATCCCTGCGAGCGCCGCCGGAGCGGTGGTCTGCCTCGCCGACATGCCCGGTGTCACGAGCGCGGTGATCGATCGCCTGATCGCTGAGTTCCGGCCGGAGGAAGGCGCCCGCATCGTCGTGCCGACCGCGCACGGAAAGCGCGGCAATCCGGTGCTGTGGTCGAGAGCGTTCTTTGCCGCGCTTCAGGACATCCAGGGCGACGTCGGCGCCCGCCACCTCATCGGCGAGAACCCGGAGGCGGTGGTCGAAATCGAGATCGGAGCGGCCGCGGCGCTCGATCTCGATACGCCCGAGGCCATGGCCGCCGCAGGCGGCGTGCTCGCGAAGGCCGCCTCGCCCTGGACGGCGTGATCGGAGGTCCCTGCCCTACATGCGGATATAGCCCGTCAGGCCGAAATAAGCGCCGGTGCGGTCGTCGTTCGACTGCAGCAGCCCGCCGGAAAACCGGATGTTGAGCCGCCCCCAGGTGAGGCCGGTGACGTGGGCGCCAAGGCGCCACTCCCGGTAATCGTCGCGGGCGTAGAAGGCGGCTTCCGGGCCCAGGAACACGCCGGGCCAGAAGGCGTAGCCGCCCGATACGCGGCTCCAGAGATGCGCGCGTGCCGATCCAGCGATGACCGTCGCCGTCGCGAGGGTCTCGGGAGTCGGATGCGCCCAAAGCTCGGCGTGGCCACGCACGCCGAACCGGGCCCGCGCCGCCCGAAGCGCGTCGGCGGACGCCGCTTCGATGTCGACCTCCGGGCCGAGGAGGGCACGCGCGGAAACAGCCATTGGTAGCCGAGCATGGCATGGGCTTGGGCTGTCGGCCGGAAGTCGGCTGCGTCGAAGCGGCCGCTGACCGGGGCGCCGCCGATGCCGACGCCGCCCATGGCGATGAAGCCGTCGCGATCGAGCGAGCCGGCAAGAGCGCGCTTCAGGCCGGCGCTCAGAAAGGCGGACCGGCCCCCGTCGAGGCTTCCGAACAGAACCGTGTTCAATTCGCGTGCCGGCGCGGAGTTGTCCTGCGCAAACGATGCACCTCGCGGCAGCAAAAGGGCCGCAACGGCAAGCGCCGCGCCCGCACGTCGCGCCAGAACTTTTCGCCGCGCCCCACTCCGCATGGGTCGTACAACCCAACGCCAGCTGCAGTTGCAGTGTAGCGCCGCGCCCGCGCGGAGCGCCATAGGAACGAATCGCCAAAGGCCGTGGCGGCTCGAAGCGCCGGCAAGCCGTTGTCAGCAGTCAAGCTTGTATGCTGCTAATGCCTTGGAACTAAACGAAAAATTTAACATTTAGGCTTGAGGATGGACGCTGGTGTCGTGCACCATCGTCCGAGTCGAGGCTCGGGGAGCCCCGAGCCTCCGCTTCGGCGAAAGGAGGTCTCATGGTCTCGAAGGATTTCATCCGCCAGCTCGAGGGCTACGGGCTGACGACGGCCAATATCCTGTACCGCCTGCCGGACCATCCGCACCTGCTCCAGACGTTCATCTGGCAGGAATACGACCTCGCCCCGAAATTCCCGGTGCTGCACGATTTCCTGTCCTTCTGGGCGCGGGAGCTCGAGGGGCCGCTTCATTCGGTGACCGTCGCCCACTCCCGGCTGATCAAGCCGGCCGAGTTCCGGACCGTCGACGGGGTGCTGACGCTGCACTGAGCGGCCGGCGCGGCGTTTTCGCCCCCGGCGCCGAGCTTGGCGCTGCGGCGGTTCTCGGCTAGAGGGTGCGCGCCAGCGTTCCTCTTGCCCGCCTGTGCTCTTGTCCCGCAAAACCCGTACGTCCGAGGTCTTGGCCCGGCTTGCCGACCAGCCAAGCGACCGCCTGACCGTTGCCGAGATCGTCGCCGTCCTGCGCGACCGCGCCTTCGCGCTCCTCGTCGTCATGCTCGGCCTCCTCAACTGCCTGCCGATGCCGCCGCCGATCCCGCTCCTGTGCGGCTTGCTCCTCGGTCTCGTCGCGGTACAGATCGTCGCCGGCCGCGCGATTCCCTGGGTCCCGAAGGCCATCCTCGCCCGCTCGATCGCGCGTCAGGACGTGGCGCGGGCGGTCGGCCGCGCTATGCCCGCCCTGCGCCGTCTCGAGCACTGGTCGAAGCCGCGGATGGCCGTCTTCGAGAGCCCGCTGGCGCTTCGCTTCGTCGGCGTCTTGCTGTTCGCGCTCGCGCTCGGCCTGCTGTTCGCGGCGCCGGTCGTCGGTCAGATGCCGCTCGGGCTCGCGGTGTGCCTCGTCGGTCTCGGCTTCGTCGAGCGCGACGGCTTCCTGGTCCTTGCCGGGCTCGGCGTCGGCGCCCTCGGGGTGACGCTCAGCCTCGGCTTCATCTGGGCGATCGTCGCGGGGCTCGGAAGCCTGTTCTGACCCGAAGGCTCAAGCCGCCGCTTCGGATGTCGGCGCGCCGATCCCGAGCATCCGGTCGATCTCTTCCGGCGGAACCGGCTTCGAGAACAGAAAACCCTGGAGCTGGTGGCAGCCGAGCGCCTGCAGGAACCGGTGCTGCTCCTTGGTCTCGACGCCCTCCGCCGTCACGGTCAGGCCGAGCGCGCGCCCGAGGTGAACGATCGAGTGCACGAGGATCGCCGATTCGCCCGTCGCCTCCATGCTCTCGAGGAAGGATCGGTCGATCTTGATCTTGTCGAAGGCGAAGCGGCGCAGGTAGATCAACGAGGAATAGCCGGTTCCGAAATCGTCGAGCGCGAGGTTCACCCCGAGGTCGCGCAGGTTCATCATGGCGGCCTCGGCCGCGTCCGCATCCTCGACGACGACGCCCTCGGTGAGCTCGATCTCGAGCCGGTTGGCCTCGAAGCCGGTCTCCTTCAGGACCTGCATGACGCTCGCGACGAAGTCGCGGTGCCGGAATTGGATCGGCGATACGTTCACGGCGATGCGCAGGCCGGGCCAGCGCTGGCCGTCGCGGCAGGCCCGGCGCAGCACCCACTCGCCGAGCGGGATGACGAGGCCGCGCTCCTCGGCGATGGAGATGAACCGCGCCGGGCTGATGAGGCCCTGCTTCGCATGCGGCCAGCGCACCAGCGCCTCGAGCCCGACGATGGTCAGGCCGTCGGCCGAGAAGATCGGCTGGTAATGGAGGCAGAGCCCGTCCTGGTCGATCGCCTGGCGCAGGTCCTCCTCGACGGTCTTGCGCATGCGGATGGTCTCGTCCATCTGCCGCGCGAAGAAGCGGTAGCGGTTCCGGCCCTCGCTTTTCGCCTGGTAGAGGGCGGTGTCGGCGAGGCGCATCAGGTCCTCGCGAGCCGTGCCGTTGTCCGGCGCGAGCGCGATGCCGATCGAGACGCCGATGCTGATCGGCGTGGCGTTGATCTCGAAGGGGTGAGTGAGCTCATCGAGGATGCGGCGCGCCAGCGAGTCGGCATCGAGAGGCGCGCGCAGCCCGGTCTGGATGATGGCGAACTCGTCGCCGCCGAAGCGGGCGAGCGTGTCGGTCCCGCGAAGCAGCTCCTCGAGCCGGCGCGCCACGAGCTTGATCAGCTCGTCGCCTGCCTGGTGGCCATAGGTGTCGTTGACGTCCTTGAAGCGGTCGAGGTCGAGGAACATCACCGCCAGCCCGCCGCCGGAGCGCTCGATGCGGGAAAGCTCCTGGTCGAGCCGTTCCCCGAACAGGAGGCGGTTCGGCAAGCCCGACAGCGGGTCGCGGCCGAGAAGGTTCTGCGCATGCTCCTGGCTCGAGGCGAGGTCGCGCGCGATCCAGCGGATGTAGCCGATGACGAAAAGGAAAAGCGCGATCGCGACGAGCGAGCCGAACAGGGTCAGCGGCACGAGCCGCTCGCGCATCAGGTCGCCCGGCCGCTCGGGCGTCCAGGCAAGGTAGGCCGCCGGGTTGCCGGCGCCGTCGAGGACCGCAAGACCGATCGAGCCGTCGCGCGGCTCCTCGGTCGCGACGCGCAGGCGGTCAATGGCGTGGAGATCGGCGAGGCGACGCAGCTCGGGCCCTTCGAGCCGCTGGTAGCCGGCGACGACGAGCGTCTGCCGGCCGGCGCTCCGCGCCACCGGCACCGCGACGGCGGCGAGCACGGCGGCGCCGTCGAAGGCGAGGCGCGAGACCGCAAGGTCGCGCGGTACGGAGCCGTTGCCCGGAGTCTCGCGGGCACCGCCGGCGGCGTTGGCGCGCGCCGCCTCGATGAGGTCGGCGAGGAGTGCCGTCCCGGCGCTGGCGTCGCGCGCCGTCTGCCGGCTCAGGGTGGCGAGCGGACGTGCGCTCTCGCCCGGAGCGAACACGCCGGTGAAGTCGAAGGGGTGGGGCGGCGCCGGCGCCAGAGCTTCGCCGTCGGCGGGGGCGGTGCGTAAGCCTGCGCCGAGCAGGTTCGGCTCGGCGGCGAATTGCACCAGGCGGGCTTTGAGATCCTCCAGCCGCTGCTCGAGCGCGCCGGTCAGCTGCATGCGCTGGCGGTTCTCGGCCGTGAAATTGGCGCTGTCGCTCGTCCAGACGATGGTCGTGAAGACGAAGCCCAGCGTCACGGCAAGAAGGGTCGCCGTCGGCCACACGAGCCGCGACGTCAGGGCGCCGTAGGACCGGCTGGAAAACAACGAGCTGCTCGACATCCGCCTGACCGGCTCTCCGGGCCCGAATGTCTCTGATCTTCCTTTAAAACCAGTTGAGGAGAGGGCGCGTTATCGCGCTTTGCTAGAGTCCCGGGTCGGGACTGGAGGCGCTGGAGCCGTAAGGAGGGCGGGGGATCGCCATGTGAGCGGCCCTCAGCGCCGCCGACCAGCGCTCGCGCAGGTCGTGGAAATACGGCTCCCCGGCCTCGATGCGGTGGACGAGCTCGGCCTCGATCGCATCCCGGCAGATGACCGCGATGTCGATCGGCAGCCCGACGCCGAGGTTCGAGCGCATGGTCGAGTCCATCGAGATGAGCCCGATCTTGAGCGCATCGTAGATGTCGGTCGTGAACTTCACCGCCCGGTCGAGGATCGGCTTGCCGTATTTGTGCTCGCCGATCTGGAGGAAGGGCGCCTCCTGCCCGCATTCGATGAAGTTGCCGGCGGCGTAGATCATGTAGAGCCGCATCGGGCCGTCCTTGATCTGACCGCCGAACAGCATCGAGACCTCGAAGGAGAGCTTGGCCTCCTCGAGGGCCTCCTCGTCGGTCGCCCGGACGTGCCTGATCGCCCGCCCGATGAGCTGGGCGGCGCGGAACATGGTCGGGACCTGCCGGATCGTCTCGAGCTCGCCGGTCTGCGGGTTCTCCAGGCCCTCATGCAAGAGGCTCATGACCGATTGCGAGACCGACAGGTTGCCGGCCGTCGCGATGGTCAGGACCCGATCTCCGGGCTCGGCGATGACATGCAGCTTGCGATAGGTCGAGATGTTGTCGAGCCCGGCGTTCGTGCGCGTGTCCGCGATGATCACGAGGCCCTGCTTGACGAGGATTCCGGCGCAATACGTCATCGGCTCTTTCCGCGGCAGCCCGATCGCATGAAGCGGATGATGGAGCAATCGGCCGCCAGCATGGTCCTGCCGCACCGCTCAGTCCTGCGCCTGAAGCTGGAACTGCGGCCGGCTCTCCTCGACCCGCAGCTTGACCTCGAGGCGCTCCGAGCCGCCGCCCTGGCGCGTACCGCGGACCGGCGCCGCGCCGAGATAATCGAGCCCGATGGCGACGCGCACATGCGACTCCGCGGCCGAGATCCCGTTCGCAGGATCGAACCCGATCCAGCCGAGATGCGGCACCTTCGCTTCGGCCCAAGCGTGCCCGGCATCCTGCTCGACGACGCCATCGGCACGGAAGAAGTAACCAGACACGTAGCGGGCCGGAATGCCGAGATAACGGCCGGCGGCGATGAAGATATGAGTGAGGTCCTGGCAGACCCCGCGCCGCAGCGCAAAGGCCTCCCGGGCGGTCGTCGCGACATGGGTCGGCTCGGTGTCGAAGGTCGCCTCGCGGTGCACGCCGTCGAGGAGACGGTGCAAGGCCGCGAGGGGATCGGCGGCGACGTCGCCGGCGACATCGGCCGCGAACTCGGCGATCGCCGTGTCGGCGGCGGTCAGATCGGTCTCGCGCAGATAGAACAGGTCCGGGACGCGCTCGACCGTGCCGCGCAGGACGCCGCTGGCGTCGCTGGTCTCGACCTCTCCCGTGACCCGCACCGTGATGCCCTCGACGGCGCGGTCGGCCGAGAACATGTGAAGGATGTTGCCGAGCGCATCCTCGCGCGGCTGGAGCCGTCCGTCGACGCTCGGCTCGATGCGCCAGCTGCGGACGTGCTGTCCGTCGTGGTCGCGCGGCGTCAGGCGCAGCGCCTGAACGAGCGCCCTGACGGGCCGCTCGTAGCGGTAGGTCGTGTCGTGGGCGATTCGGACGCGCATCGGGCGGAGGTTACAGGCGGCCTGCCGCGCGCCGGCACGGCGCCGGCACGGTTTCACACAAGATATTGCTCGACGATGGCTACCCCGAGCTTGTTGTTCTCCTCGATGAACTCGTTGATGAACTCGTGCAGCCCGGCCTCGAAGATGCCCTCGATGCGGGCGCCGGTGAGCTTCGCCAGCGTGTTGCTGGCAAGGCGCTGGCTCGGTCCGCGGCGGCCGTAAGCGTCGGCAACGAGATCGAGATGGCGGACGAGAAGCTCGTAGCAGTTCGCGAGCGAGCGCGGCAGCTGCCGGTTGAGGATCAGGAGATCGGCGACGAGCCAGGGCTTGACGCTCTCCCGGTAGACCCAATGGTAGGCGGTGAGCGCCGACACCTCGCGCAGGATGGTCGTCCACTGGAAGTAATCGAGGCTGCCGCCGACCCGTTCGGTCTCGGGCAGCAGCAGATGGAACTTGACGTCGAGGATGCGGGCGGTGTTGTCGGCGCGCTCGATCGCCAGCCCGAGCCGGGTGAACCAGTAGGCGTCGTTGCGCAGCATCGTGCGGTAGGCCGAGCCGTCGAAGGCGAGCGAGACGCCCTTCGCCCAGTCGAGGAAGCGCCCGAACTCCTCCGGGCTCATCGCGGTCTTGTCGAAACGCTTCAGCTCGAGCCAGGCGCCGTTGATCGCCTCCCACATCTCGGTCGTCAGCGCCGTGCGCACCGAGCGCGCGTTCTCGCGCGCGGTCTCGATCGCGCTCGCGATCGAGGAGGGGTTGTTCGGGCTGAAGGCGAGGAAATCGCGGACCGTGTCCTCGTTCACGACGGAATAGAGCCGTCGGAACTCGTCGAGGTCCGCCGCCGCGGCGACGGCGCCCTCCCATTCGTTGCGCTCGCCGCCGTAGCTCGCCGGCAGCGCCGCGAGCCTCAGGGTCGCATCGAGGATTCGCGCGACGAAGTCGGCGCGCTCGGTGTAGCGCGAGAGCCAGTAGAGGTTGTCGGCGGTGCGGGACAGCATGTCAGCGCGGCCAAAACGCCTCTCCCCACCTGCGGGAAGAGGCCGACTCGCCCCCGGGTCTTGCCTTCGGCAAGCCCGAGGACAGGCTTAGCGAGCGGGTGAGGGGCCGGGCGGGTATGAGGCGTCCGGCGAGCACGCTCCCCCGGCCCCTCACCCCAGCCCTCTCCCCGCGGGCGGGGAGAGGGGGAACGAGCCTACCCATCCAGCACCCAGGTGTCCTTGGTTCCGCCCCCCTGGCTCGAATTGACGACGAGCGAGCCGTCCTTGAGGGCGACCCGGGTGAGACCGCCCGGGACGATGCGGATCTGGTCCGCGCCCGAGAGCACGAAGGGACGCAGATCGACGTGGCGGGGCGCGACGCCGGAGGCGACGAAGGTCGGGCAGGTCGACAGCGACAGCGTCGGCTGGGCGATGAAGCCTTCCGGCGCGTGGCGGAGCTTGCGGGCGAAATCCTCAAGCTCGCGCTTCGCCGCATGCGGCCCGACGAGCATGCCATAGCCGCCCGAGCCGTTGACCTCCTTCACCACGAGCTCCGGCAGGTTGTCGAGCACGTAGGAGAGCGAGTCCTTCTCCCGGCAGCGCCAGGTCGGGACGTTGTTGAGGATCGGCTCCTTGCCGGTGAAGAAGCGGATGATCTCCGGCATGTAGGTGTAGACGGCCTTGTCGTCGCAGATGCCGGTGCCGACGGCGTTGGCGAGGGTGACGTTGCCGGCCTGGTAGGCGCTCATCAGCCCCGGCACGCCGAGCACCGAGTCGGGCCTGAACACCAGGGGGTCGATGAACTCGTCGTCGATGCGCCGGTAGATCACATCGACCCGCTTCGGCCCCTCGGTCGTGCGCATGAAGACGACGTCGTCCTTGGCGAAGAGGTCGGACGCCTCGACGAGCTCGACCCCGAGCTTGTCGGCGAGGAACGAGTGCTCGTAGAACGCTGAATTGAAACGCCCGGGGGTCAGCAGGACGACCGTCGGATCATGGCTCGCCGTCTGCGGCGCGACCGAGCGCAGGGTCGCGAGAAGGGCATCCGGGTAGTTCTCGACCGGCGCCACCTGGTGGCTTGAGAACAGCTCCGGAAACAGGCGGATCATCACCTCGCGGTTCTCGAGCATGTAGGACACGCCCGACGGCGTGCGGGCATTGTCCTCCAGCACGTAGAAGGTGTCCTCGTCGACCCGGACGACGTCGATGCCGGCTATATGAACGTAAACCCCGTGCGGCGGCTCGAATCCCATCATCTCGAGCCGGTAATGCGGGTTCTTGTAGATGAGGTCGGCCGGCACGATGCCGGCCTTGATGCTCTCCTGCGCGCCGTAGAGGTCGCGCAGGAACGCGTTCAGCGCCGCGACGCGCTGCTTCAGCCCGCGCTCGAGAAGCGACCATTCGGGCTTGGTCAGCACCCGCGGGATGATGTCGAACGGGATCAGCCGCTCGGTCGACTGATTGTCGCCGTAGACCGCGAAGGTGATGCCGATGCGGCGGAAGAACAGCTCGGCCTGGCTGCGGCGGGTGTCGAAGAACTCCGGCGGCGAAGTATCGAGCCATTCCTTCAGGGTCGCGTAGGCCGAGCGAACAGCCTCGGGCGCATGCCCGTTCGGCATGCCCGCCATCTCGTCGAACGCCCGCCGGCCCATCGCGCCTCGCGCTTCGTTGTCTTGGCGGAAGCTTAGACGCAAGATGCGTTCCAGGGGAAGCGCCGCTTCCAAGGGGATTTTGGATGCTCGACCGCTACGGCTACGCGACCCATGAGGTCCTGAACCAGCCGCCGCCGCTTTCCGACTACGACGCCTACGCGACCGACGCGAACCTGCGCGGGATCGTGCGTGCCTTCGGGGTCGAATGGGCGGAGCCGAAGCTTTCCGAGACCGGCCGCACGGTCGGCAGCGCCCATGTCCAGCTCCTCGCCAGGCAGGCGAACCGGCATACCCCGGAGCTTCGGACCCATGACCGGTTCGGCAACCGGGTCGACGAGATCGAGTTCCACCCCGCCTGGCACGAGCTCATGG
>DAINQO010000037.1:0-19442 GCA_036742625.1 Microvirga sp. | reverse complement strand
CCATCCAGCTCTTGGGCGGCAACGGCTACATCAACGACTACCCGACCGGGCGCCTGCTGCGCGACGCCAAGCTCTACGAGATCGGCGCCGGCACGAGCGAGATCCGGCGCATGCTGATCGGGCGGGAGCTGTTCGAGAAGAGCGCTTGAGAGTTGACAGCATTGCTGTCACTGCCCATCCTCTCCCATATGGCGACCCTCACCGTCCGCAACCTGCCCGACGAGGTCCGCGACCAGCTGCGCGTGCGCGCCGCGCGGAATGGGCGCAGCATGGAGGCGGAGGCGCGGGCCGTGCTTAGCGAGGCGATCGGGGCGAAGCCCAGGATGTCCAAAGAGGAATACCGGGCGGTGATCGAAAGGATCCAGGCCGAGATGCGCCAGTTCGTCCGGCCCGGCCGCAGCCTCGTCGACGAGCTGATCGCCGAGGCGCTGGGAAGCCGCCTGTGAGGACGCCGAGATCAAGGGGCTGCCGAAACCGCCCCTGTCGGACTTCCTCAAGGATGAGTGACGTCGTCCTGGATTCGTCGGCCATCATGGCGGTCCTGAACAGCGAGCCCGGCCAGGACATCGTCCTCCCGCGCCTGCAGGGTGCGCAGGTCACGACCCTGATCGTGGCCGAGATCGCGACAATCCTCGTCCGCACCGGATGGCGGCCCGAAGCGGCCGCCGCAAGGATCGAGGCGCTCGAGCTCGTCGCCCATGACTTCACCTATGACCGAGCGGTCGCGGCGGGCCTCCTGGTGGGCTAAAACCGTGGGCGCCGGTCTTTCGCTGGGCGACCGGGCGTGCGTCGCCCTCGCCCTCGAGCTCGATCTGCCCGTGTTCACGGCCGACCAGTCCTGGGCTCTCGTCAAGGGGCTGGACCTCGACCTGCACCTCATCCGCTGACCGCGAAGGACTCGCCGCATGCTCACCCTCTGGGGCCGCGTAAACTCGATCAACGTCCAGAAGGTCCACTGGTGCCTGGAGGAGCTTGGTCTTCCCTACCGGCGCATCGATGCCGGCCGGGAGTTCGGCGTCGTCGACACGCCCGAGTACCGGCGCCTGAACCCGAACGCTCTCGTGCCGACGATCGAGGATGACGGCTTCGTGCTGTGGGAGTCGAACGCGATCGTGCGCTACCTCGCGGCAAAGCACGCCGGCGGCGATCTGTGGCCCGCCGATCCGCGCACCCGTGCCGACGCCGACCGCTGGATGGACTGGCAGGCGACGACCTTCACGCCGGCGACCGGGCCCGCGTTCCACGGCCTGATCCGCACCGCCCCCGACAAGCGCGACGCCGGCGCCGTCGCGCAGTCGATTGCCAAGGCCGAGCCGATGGCGGCGCTGCTCGACGCGCATCTCGCCGGGCGCCGATTCGTCGCCGGCGACGCCTTTACGGCCGGCGACATCGCCGTCGGCGCGGCGGCGCACCGCTGGCTCAACCTGCCGACCGCGCGTGAGACGCGGCGCCATATCGAGCGCTGGCACGCCGAGCTTCTCACCCGCCCCGCCGCCGCGAAGGTGCTTGTCGCGCCGATCACTTGAGCAAGACTTGCCTTGCGCACCCGCGCCCGCCTACGGTCCTGCCCTAAACTCGATCCGGCCGGGCGATGTCCACGACGCAGCTTGTCTTTCGCGACGACCCCTATGCCCGCGACTGCGCCGCGAGGGTCGTCGCCGTCGCGCCCGAAGGCGGGATCGTGCTCGACCGCACCGTCTTCTATGCCCAGGGCGGCGGGCAACCGGGCGACGTCGGCACCCTGACGCGGCCGGACGGGGCCGCGGTCGCGGTCGCGAACACGGTCTACGGGCCGGACCGCGCCACCATCCTGCATCTGCCGGCCGACAAGGACTGGCACGTCGCACCGGGCGATGAGGTCACGGCCGCGCTCGACTGGGACCGGCGCTACGCCCGGATGCGGGTGCACACCGCGCTCCATCTCCTAAGCGTCGTGCTGCCCTACCCGGTCACCGGCGGCGCCATCGGCGACGGCGACGGCCGGCTCGACTTCGACATTCCGGAGGCCGGGCTCGACAAGGCCGAGCTGACCGAGAAGCTCAACGCGCTCGTCGCCCGCGACGCGCCCGTCGGCGAGCGCTGGATCACCGACGCGGAGCTCGACGCCAACCCCGCCCTCGTCAAGACCATGGCGGTGAAGCCGCCGCGCGGCACCGGCCGCGTGCGCCTCGTCGAGATCGAGGGCATCGACCTCCAGCCCTGCGGCGGCACCCATGTCCGCCGCACCGGCGAGATCGGCCGCGTCGCCGTCACCGACATCGAGAAGAAGGGCAAGCAGAACCGCCGCGTGCGGATCGCGCTAGCCTAGCCCGCGACGCCGGAGCGGATCGTCCCGGCCGGAGCGAAGCGAAGAGCCGGGACCCCCGCCAGCCGCCGGCGCAGTGGATCCCGGATAGCCGCTGCGCGGCTTCCGGGATGACTTTAGAGGAATGACAATGCCGAATCCCCTCGTCTCGACCGAATGGCTCAGCCAGCGGCTGAACGCCCCCGACATCGTCGTGGTCGACGGCTCCTGGTACCTGCCGGCGATGAACCGGGACCCGGAAGCGGAATACCTCGCCGGCCATATCCCGGGCGCGGTGCGGTTCGACATCGACACGGTGAAGGAAAAGGAGTCCCCCCTGCCGCACATGATGCCGCGCCCGGAGGCTTTCGCCTCGGCGATGCGCAATCTCGGCATCGGCGACGGCATGAAGATCGTCGTCTACGACGCCGCCGGCCTGTTCTCGGCGCCGCGGGTGTGGTGGATGTTCCGCACCTTCGGCGCGCGCGACGTCTCGATCCTTGACGGCGGCTTCCCGGCCTGGACGGCGGAGGGGCGCCAGATCGAGGAGGGTCCGCAAAAGCCGCGTAAGCCGCGCCACTTCACCGCCCGCCTCGACCATTCCGCCGTCGCCGACCTTTCGGACGTGCGCCGGGCGCTCGAGAGCGGCGCGGCGCAGGTCGTCGACATGCGCCCGGCCGAGCGTTTCCGCGGCGAGGCGCCGGAGCCGCGCCCGGGCCTGCGCTCCGGTCACATGCCCGGAGCGCTCAACCTCCCCTCCTCCGCCTTGACCGCAAACGGCCGGCTGAAGCCGGAGCCGGAGTTGCGAGCGCTGATCGATCAGGCTGGAATCGATCTTTATCGTCCGATCGTCACGAGCTGCGGCTCCGGCGTCTCCGCCGCGATCCTGACGCTCGGACTCGAAGCCATCGGCCGCCCGGCGAAGGCGCTCTACGACGGCTCATGGGCGGAGTGGGGCGGGCGCGAGGATGTGCCGGTGGCGACCGGGCCGGCAATGGGCGGTCGGCAATAGCCGGTTCGGGGCAATCGACTGCCGATTGCCCGATGCCGACTGCCGTCAGTGCAGGATCTGGCTCAGGAACAGTTTCGTGCGCTCGTGCTGCGGGTTCTTGAAGAACTCGTCCGGCGTGTTCATCTCGACGATCTGGCCGTAATCCATGAAGATCACCCGGTCGGCGACCTGGCGGGCGAAGCCCATCTCGTGGGTGACGCACAGCATCGTCATGCCCTCGTCGGCGAGCGACACCATGGTGTCGAGCACCTCCTTGACCATCTCGGGATCGAGCGCCGAGGTCGGCTCGTCGAAGAGCATGATCTTCGGGTTCATGCACAAGGAGCGGGCGATCGCGACGCGCTGCTGCTGGCCGCCGGAGAGCTGGCCCGGGTACTTGTTCGCCTGCTCGGGGATCTTGACCCGCGTCAGGTACTTCATCGCGACCTCTTCGGCTTCGCGCTTCGGCATCTTCTTCACCCAGATCGGCGCGAGCGTGCAGTTCTCGAGGATGGTGAGGTGCGGAAACAGGTTGAAGTGCTGGAACACCATGCCGACCTCGCGCCGGATCTCGTCGATCTTCTTGAGGTCGTTCGTGAGCTCGGTGCCGTCGACGATGATGCGGCCCTGCTGATGCTCCTCGAGGCGGTTGATGCAGCGGATCATCGTCGACTTGCCGGACCCCGAGGGACCGCAGATGACGATGCGCTCGCTGCGCCGGACATGCAGGTTGATCTCGCGCAGGACGTGGAACTCGCCGTACCATTTGTGAACGCCGAGCATCTGCACGGCCGCTTCCGCCTTGGGGTCGGCCATCGAGGCGCGGACGGAGGTCTTGGAGGGCGCGGTTGCTGTCGCCATGGGGCTCACCGGTGCTGTCCTGCCGCGAGCCGCCGCTCGACCGCGATCGAGTAGCGCGACATGCCCCAGCAGAAGATGAAGTAGAAGATCGCCGCGAAGGCGTAGCCCGTGGTGTTGATCGTCGGCGCCGCCCAGACCGGATCGACGCGGGACGCCTCGATCGTGCGGATGAGGTCGAAGATGCCGACGATCGCGACGAGCGTCGTGTCCTTGAACAGGCCGATGAAGGTGTTGACGATGCCCGGGATGACGATCTTCAGCGCCTGCGGCAGGATGATGAAGACGTTCGTCTGCCAGTAGTTCAGCCCGAGCGACATCGCGCCCTCGTACTGGCCCTTCGGGATCGCCTGCAGCCCGCCGCGGACCACCTCCGCCATGTAGGCCGAGGCGAAGACGGCGACGCCGACGAGCGGCCGCAGCAGCCGGTCGACGGTCACGCCCTCCGGCAGGAACAGCGGCAGCATGGTGTTGGCCATGAACAGCACGGTGATGAGCGGCACGCCGCGGACGAACTCGATGAAGATCACCGAGAACATGCGGATGATCGGCAGCCGCGATCGCCGCCCCAAGGCGAGGACGACCCCGAGCGGCAGCGAGAACACGATGCCGACGGTCGAGACCACGATGGTGACGAGGATGCCGCCCCAGAGCGAGGTCGGGACGTGCTCGATCCCGAGCCAGCTCGAGCCGTTGAGGAGGATGAAGGCGAGGATGGGAAAGACGACGAAGAAATAGATCGCGCCGAGCGCCCGCTTCGGCGCCTCGAGCCACAGCATCCAGCCGACGCCGACGGCAAGCAGGAGGAAGAAGATGTCGACGCGCCAGCGCAGAGGCGCCGGATACGAGCCGTAGATGAAGTAGTTGATCTTGTCGATGATGTAGGCCCAGCACGCCCCGACCGGGCGGCCGACGACCTCCGGCCGGCAGGCGTCGCGGTTCGTCCCCGTCCACACCGCGTCGATGAAGAAGAATTTTATGATCGGCGGGACGATGGCGTAGATCAGGAACAGCGCGACGAGCGTCAGGATGGTGTTGAGCGGGCCCGAGAAGAGGTTGGCGCGCACCCAGGCCAGGGGCCCGCGCACGAGGTTCGGCGGCGGCGCCGCGTCGACCTGCTGGGCGCGGACGAAGCGGAGGGTATCGGTCGCGGCGGTCACGGGCCCCTCCCCTACCGTTCGACGATCGCCACGCGGCGATTATAGACGTTCATGATCGCCGAGGTGACGAGGCTGATCGTCAGATAGACCGCCATGGTGATGGCGACGACCTCGACTGCCTGGCCGGTCTGGTTCAGCACCGTTCCCATGAACACCTGCACGAGGTCCGGGTAGCCGATCGCGACCGCAAGCGACGAGTTCTTGGTGAGGTTGAGGTATTGGCTGGTGAGCGGCGGAATGATCACCCGCATCGCCTGCGGCACGACGACGAGGCGCAGCGTGTGGCCGGGGCGCAGCCCAAGCGCGCTTGCCGCCTCCGTCTGACCCTTCGAGACCGCCAGGATGCCGGCCCGCACCACCTCGGCGATGAAGCCGGCCGTGTAGGTGACGAGTCCGAGGAGCAGCGCCACGAACTCGGGGAACAGCTGCATGCCGCCGCGGAAGTTGAATCCCTGCAGGCGCGGGACGTCGAAGCTGACCGGTCTGTCCCCGACCAGCGCGAGCATGACCCAGACGAGCGCCGGCAGCGCCAGGATGAGGCCGAGCGCCGTCAACCCGACCGGATACTGGCGCCCGGTCTGCTCCTGCTGCCGCCTTGCCCAGATATGGAACGCGATCGTCGCGACGATGCCGGCAATGAACGTCAACGGGATGAGCCAGGCGTGGCCCTCCAGCATCGGCTTCGGCACGAAGAGGCCGCGCTGGTTGAGGAAGAAAAGATCGCCGGCGTTCAACGACTGGCGCGGGCCCGGCAGCGAGGTCAGCACCGCGACGTACCAGAACAGCAGCTGCAGGAGGAGCGGCAGGTTGCGGATCACCTCGACATAGACCATCGCCACCTTGGCGACGACCCAGTTCTTCGACAGCCGCGCGATGCCGACGACAAAGCCGAGGATGGTGGCGAAGAAGATGCCGATCGCGGCGACGACGAGGGTGTTGAGGAGACCGACCAGGAAGGCGTCGCCATAGGTCGAGGTCGCGGCGCTGTAAGGGATGAAGGTCTGGTTGACGTCGAAGCCCGACGTCGTCGAGAGGAAGCCGAAGCCGGACGCGATGCGCGCCGCGCGAAGATTGGCGACAGCGTTGGTGGCGGCCGTATAGACGAGGAACACGACGACGACGGTGAGGACGACCTGATAGACGATCGCCCGCAGCTTCGGATCGTAGAGGAGCGACGCCCGCGCGGGCGCCTGTTCGGCTTGAGCGATCGTCGGCACTGGCCAGTCCCCGTCGGCGGCTTCTTCGAAGTCTCGCCCAAGCCTAGCCTGTCACGCAAACGTCGCGCCGCCAAGAGGGCGTTCGCGTCGAACCCAACGAAAAGGGCGCCCGGATCGCTCCGGACGCCCGTTCATCTCGTGGCAATCCGTTAGCGGATCGGCGGCGCGTATTGCAGGCCGCCCTTCGTCCAGAGCGCATTCTGGCCGCGCTGGATCTTGAGCGGCGAGCCCTGGCCGACGTTCTTCTCGAAGATCTCGCCGTAGTTCCCGACATGCTTGATGATGCGGAACGCCCAGTCGTTCGTCAGGCCGATGGCCTCGCCGAACTTGCCCTCCGATCCGAGCATGCGCTTGATCTCGGGGTTGTCGTTCTTGGTCATCTGGTCGACGTTCGCCTTGGTGACGCCGAGCTCTTCGGCGTTGATCATGGCATAGTGGGTCCAGCGCACGATATCGCCCCACTGGTTGTCGCCGTGGCGGACGGAGGGGCCGAGCGGCTCCTTCGAGATGATTTCCGGCAGGACGATGTGCTCGTCGGGGTTCGCCGCCTTGAGGCGCTCCGAATAAAGGCCCGACGCGTCCGTCGTGAAGGCGTCGCAGCGGCCGGAGTTGTAGGCGTCGAAGGTCTCGGCCGCGGTCGCGAAGGCGACGACCTCGTATTTCAGATTGTTGGCGCGGAAGAAGTCGGCGAGGTTGAGCTCGGTCGTGGTGCCCTGCTGGGTGCAGACCGAGGCGCCGCTGAGCTCCTTCGCCGAGGCGACGCCGAGCTTCTTGCGAACCAGGAAGCCCTGGCCGTCGTAATAGTTCACGCCGGTGAAATCGAGGCCGAGCTGGGTGTCGCGCGACATCGTCCAGGTGGTGTTGCGGACGAGCACGTCGACCTCGCCCGACTGCAGCGCCGTGAAGCGGTCCTTCGCCGAGAGCGGGATGAAGCGCACCTTGGTGGCATCGTTGAAGACCGCCGCCGCGATGGCGCGGCAGAGGTCGACGTCGAGGCCGGTCCAGTTGCCCTGCGCGTCCGGCACGCCGAAGCCGGCAAGCCCGGTGTTCGAGCCGCAGGTCAGGAAGCCCTTCTGCTTGACGTTGTTGAGGGTCGCCTGGGCCGAGGCCGCCGAGGCCATGAGGGTTGCCGCCAAGCCGACGGCGATTGTCGCAATTGCCCGTTTCATTCCGATGTTCTCCCGCTCTGTTGCTGCCGTGACCAGCGGCGGTCGCTTTGACGCGACAGCCTTCCGTGGCGGATCGAGCCGCCCTCCCGCCTTATGGCAAAGGTCGGGAAGGTCTGTCGCAAACCTGCCGGCCCGCGTCAACACGCGGGGCGAGCGAGGCCGGCGCCGCACGATGGTTCGGCCCTCCCGCTGCGAAGGCGGCCATCACATGCGACAAACGGCGGGCGGTCAAGGGCGGAGGGCAGCACCGCCTTGACGGGGCCGTGCGATCGGCGCACATGGCCGGCCTTCCCAAGAACCAAAGCCCATGACGCTCTCCCCGCCCAAGGACCTGTCGCGCTTCGGCGAGCGCACCCGGCTCGTCCATGCCGGCCGCGATCCGGGCCAGCAGCACGGCTTCGTCAACGCGCCGATCTACCGCGGCTCGACGGTGCTCTATCCGAGCGCCGACGATTTCATGCATCGCCGGGCGCGCTACACCTACGGCACCAAGGGGACGCCGACGACGGAAGCACTCGAGAGCGCCTGGACCGCCCTCGCCGGCGCCGCCGGGACGGTACTCGCGCCGTCGGGCCTTGCCGCGGTCACGCTCGCGCTGATGTCCTGCCTCAAGGCCGGCGACCACCTCCTCGTGACGGATTCGGTCTACCGGCCGACGCGCCAGTTCTGCGACGGGGTCCTCAAGGCCTTCGGCGTCGAGACGACCTATTACGACCCGGCGCTCGGCGCCGGCATCGAGGCGCTGCTGCGGCCGAACACCACGGCGGTGTTCACCGAGGCCCCGGGCTCGCAATCCTTCGAGATGCAGGACATCCCGGCCATTGCCGCGGCGGCGCACCGGCACGGCGCCGTGGTGCTCATGGACAACACCTGGGCGACGCCGCTGCTGTTCCCGCCGCACGAGCGCGGCGTCGATCTCGCCATCGAGGCCGGAACCAAATACCTGTCGGGCAACTCGGACCTGCTGCTCGGGCTCGTGTCCGCGAGCGCCCGCACCTGGCCGGCGTTGCGGCGCACCTTCGACAGTTTCGCCATGTGCGCCGGACCGGAGGACGTCTTCCTGGCCCTGCGCGGCTTGCGGACCATGGCGCTCCGCCTCAAGGAGCATGAGCGTCAGGCGCTCGACATGGCGCGCTGGCTGGAGACCCGCCCGGAGGTCGCCCGCGTGCTCCACCCGGCGCTCGAGAGCGATCCCGGCCACGCGATCTGGAAGCGCGACTTCAAGGGCTCGTCGGGGCTGTTCTCGATCGTGCTCGAGCCGGCTCCGAAACGGGCCCTGGCGGCGATGCTCGACGGCCTCGAGCTGTTCGGGATCGGCGCCTCCTGGGGCGGCTTCGAGAGCCTCGCGATCCCGTTCGACTGCGCCGCCTACCGCACCGCCACCCGCTGGAATCCGCCGGGCCCGGCGGTGCGCCTCCATGTCGGCCTCGAAGACCTCGACGATCTCAAGGCCGACCTCGATGCCGGGTTCGCGCGGCTGCGGCGTGAGGCGGCAAAAGCCGCGTGAGGGTCAGTCGTCAGTCGTCAATCGTCAATAACTGACTACCGACGACTGACGACCTGCCTACTCACGACTGCCCAGCGACTGCCTCTCCCGAAAGATCAACATCAGATTCCGCAGGTAGATCACGATCGCCAGCGTCTGGCCGAAGATGATCACCGGCTCGCGCCGGACGAGGCCGTAGACCAGCGTCATCAGCCCGCCGGCCATCGAGAAGAACCAGAAGGCGAGCGGCATTACGCTCTTGCCGGCCCGCTCGCTGGCGATCCATTGCACGATGAACCGCGCCCCGAACAAGACCTGGGCGACGAGGCCGAAAAAGAGCCAGAAGTCGAAACGCGCGACGAAGACGTCGTAGAAGTAGGCTCCGAGGTCCTGCGACAGCCGGATCAGCATCACCCCACCTCCCGCACCACGGGAACGCGCCTGCGGCGCCGGATCAACCACCACACGCCGCAAAGGTCCATGATCCCGACCCAGAGCCGGTCGAACATGCCGTAGTTCGACCGCCCGGCGCGCCGCGGGCGGTCGACGACGTCGACATGGGCGATCTCGAGCCCCTCGCGGCGGACGAGGGCCGGCATGAAGCGATGCAGCGCGTCGAAATAGGGCAGCGCCAGGTAAAGGTCGCGCCGGAAGGCCTTGAGCCCGCAACCGGAATCGCGCGTCCCGTCCCTGAGAATCGCGCCCCGCACGCCGTTCGCGATCCGCGACTGCAGCTTCTTGAAGCCGCCGACGCGGCGCAGGCGCTGGCCAGCGGCGAGGCCGATCCGCTCGCCGCCCTGCAGCAATGCCTCATAGAGCTGCGGAATGAAGGCCGGATCGTTCTGGCCGTCGCCGTCGAGCGTCACGACGACGGGCGCGCGGGCGGCGCGCACACCGCTGCGCACGGCGGCGCTCTGGCCGCAGCTGACCTCGTGGCGCAAGCCTCGCAGCCAGGAGCGGGAGAGCCGCGCCGTCGCGATCTCCGCCGCCGTCCCGTCCGATGAGCCGTCATCGACGTAGATCACCTCGAAGGGCTTAAGCGTCGCGCAGGCGCGCTCGATCTCGGCGATCAGCGGGGCGACGTTCCCGGCCTCGTTCCGCACCGGAACGACGACGCTGAGGAGCGGGCTCTCGCCGCGGTCGGTCTCTGCCATGGCCTTTAAGGTCTGTTAGCGCCGGCGGGTCGGAGGTCGCCTGCCCTCTATCACGGGCGCACCGCATATGCGCCAATCTCGAGCCGGCGCCCGCCGTTGAAATTGAAGCCGGAGAGCCGCGCGAGAAGCGCTGGGCGGATCCCGGCCCGTTCGGTCTCCTGCCGGAAGCGGTCGTCGAAGCGACCCTCGACGAAGGCGAGGCGACAGCCACCGCCTTTGAGGAGCTCGGCCGCGTCGCTCGCGCCGGCGAACATCCGCAGCTCGGTTCCGGCGAGGAACACGAGGCTCGGCTCGCGGTAGCCGAGCGTTCCAACCGCCGGATGCGGGCAATCGAGCGCGCGCGCCGTCTCGGCGAGACGCGGCGACAGCCGCAAGGATTGCATCACCGGCTGGGTGAAGGTGAAGGCGCCGATAGCGAGGATCGGCGACGCCGCGACCGCAAGGAGCGCCGCCGCGCCGGGCTCGTCGCGGACGAAGCGCCACCAGGCCGCGAAGGCAACGAGCGTGGCGAGAAGCATGACGGCAAGCCCGGCCCAGGGCAGGCGCCCGTCGAGGGTCTTGGCCGCGAAGGCAAGCCCGACCGCGATCCCGGCCGGGATGAACGGCATCAGAAGCGCCGTCAGCTTCGCGGCGAGGTCGCGCGGCGCGACGAAGCCGCGCGACAGCGCCAGCACGGTGACGATCGCGATCGCCGGATAGAGCGGCATGACGTAGTGCGGCAGCTTCGTCGGCACGAGCTCGAAGACGAGCCAGCTCGGCACGATCCAGGCGAGCGCGAAGGCGATCCGGTCGTCGGCCCGGTTCTTCCACGCGAACGGGATCGCGAGGACGGCAAGCGCCGCCGCCGGCCAGAAGGTCGCGAAGAAGGCGAGAAGGTAGAAGCCCGGCGGCTGCCAGTGATAGGTCTGCGCCGTGCCGACCTTGCCGAGCATGTCGTGCCCGACCGATTCGGTGAAGAACGCGCCGCCGCTCTTGACCGCGATCGCGACGAACCACGGCAGCGCCAGCGCCAGCACGATGAGCACGCCGAGACCGGGCCGCAGCGCCACGAACCAGCGCGCCGAGCGCTCGCGGAAGAACAGCGCCAGCACGGCAAGCGCCGCAAACATCGGCACGAGCGGGCCCTTGACCAGCACGCCGGCCGCGACCGCAAGCCAGAAGATCAGCACCGTCGAGAACGGAAGCCGTGCCGCGCCGCGCACGAAATAGGCGCGGGCGAGCGCGCCCATCGCGGCGACCGAGCAGGCGCCGAGCACCGCGTCGGTCTTTGCGAGCCGCGCCTCGACCATCACGATCACGCAAGCCGCGACGAAAGCCGCGGCGAGGAACGCCTCGCGCCGGCCGCCGAAGGCGAGCGCGGCCCAATAGGTCAGGAGCACCATCGCGCTCGCGCCGATGAGCGACGGGATGCGGTAGAGCGCGATTACCGTGCGCGCGTCGGGCACCCCGAGCGCCTCGCCGGCAGCAACCGAGGCGGCCTGGAGCCAGTAGATCCCGACCGGCTTCTTGTGCCGGGCCTCGTTCTGGAAGCGGATGTCGACGAAATCGCCGGACTCGAGCATCTGCTTCGAGGCCTGCGCATAGCGCGGCTCGTCGCGGTCCATCGGCTGGAGCGAGACGAAGCCCGGCAGGAAACAGGCGAGCGACAGGAGGACGAGGAGGCCGCAGGCGCGCGCGTGGCTGCGCTCGACGAACCCGAAGATCGCCTCGGCGAAGGGCACGCCGGCCGTCCTGCTCCGGATCGGACGCTCGGCCGCAAGGCTGGTCATCGGGCGAAACTCCGGGCGCGGAGGTCGCGCGAAGAGCGGGGGCGGAAATCGCGGCCCCTCTCCCTTATCCGTCCCATGAAGTCAACGCGCCGGCTTGCGCCGGGCGTCGCGCCGCCCTTTTGTGGCGGTCGCGATTCACCGGCGGAAAGGAGCGATCATGGCGCATCACCGCATCGAGGCTGGACCCGAGACCGTCCATTGGGGCTATTTCGACGCGAGGCTGCCGCCGCTGGTGAGCGTCGACAGCGGCGACACGATCACGATCTCGACCGTGTCGGGCCCACCTGAGATGATGCCGCCGCCGCCGCTCGCCGTGCCCCCTGCCCTGTCGGCCGTGCATGCCATGCACAAGCCGAAGCTGCCGGGCCACATCTGCACCGGGCCGGTCGCGGTCCGCGGCGCCAAGGCCGGCCAGGTCCTCGAGGTTCGGATCAAGGACATCGGGCTCCATTACGACTGGGGCTACAACTACTCGGCGCCGCTGAAAGGGGCGCTGCCGGACGATTTCGCGGAGACGCACCTGATCCATATCACGCTCGACCGGGAGCGGATGACCGGCCGGCTCCCCTGGGGCTTGGAGCTGCCGCTGAAGCCGTTCTTCGGCGTGATGGCGGTCGCGCCGCCGGCGCCTTGGGGGTCGGTCTCGACCCTGCCGCCGCGCCGCAACGGCGGCAATCTCGACAACAAGGAGCTCGTCGCCGGAACGACGCTCTACCTCCCGATCCACGTCGACGGGGCGCTGTTCTCGGTCGGCGACGGGCACGGCGTGCAGGGCGACGGCGAGGTCTGCGTCACCGCGATCGAGACCGGGCTCGTCGGCACCTTCGAGCTGATCGTGCGCGACGACATGGCCCTCGACTGGCCGATGGCCGAGACCCCGACCCACGTCATGACGATGGCCTTCGACCCGGACCTCGACACCTGCGTCACGATCGCGCTCAGGGACATGCTCGGCCTGATCGCGGCGCGCACCGGCCTCACGCGCCAGGAGGCCTACGCGCTGTGCAGCCTCGCCGCCGACCTGCGGGTGACGCAGGTCGTCAACGGCGCGAAGGGCATCCACGTGATGCTGGAGAAGCGCTTCCTGAGCGGGCGCGCCTAGTCCTCCTCCGTCGCGAAGCGACGGGGGAGGGGGACCGCCGAAGGCGGTGGAGGGGGCGCGGGCAGCGCGCAGCGCCTGGGATCGCCCCCTCCACCATGCTTCGCATGGTCCCCCTCCCCCGCTTCGCGGGTGAGGAACCTAGGCCGGTTGCGGCTCGAACAGCGAGCCTTCGGCGTCCGGGATGCCGACCGCGAAGCCCGACAGGGAAGGCTTTGACACCCGCCAGGGGCGGCCGGTCCGGCCTTCGATCGATTCCGAGGGGCGCAGACGGCGCAGCGTGCCGTCGCTCTGGATCTCGTCGATGACGACGAAACCGAAGACCTGGAGCCGCGCCGCCATCATCTTGCTCTCGCGGTCGCCGGCCTGAAGCGGCAGCGAGCCGGCGCTGTAGATGGCCTCCATCAGCCCCTTCTGGTCGCGGCGCGGCGAGGCGGTCCTGCGCGCGCTCCGGAACGGAACCACATTGGTGTGCGCGAACGACGCCATGACACGGTACTCCTGACGCAACACAACCCGACTCAACGGCAACAGATTCGTCGAACGGGCTTAAAAAGCAGCTAATCTGAAGATTCACGGCTGCCCGGGCAGCTTTCGGGCGGCGCTCTCGAGGCGCGGCTGCTATCGTCAACCCATGAGCGGCACGGGTTTCACCTTCTTCGAGACGGCGATCGGGCGCTGCGGCATCGTCTGGGGCGAGCGCGGCATCCGGGCCGTGCTGTTTCCGGAACGGAACGAGGCGGCCGCGCGGGCGCGCCTTTTGCGGAAGTTCCCGGCGGCGAGCGACGCCGAGCCGCCACCGGTCATCGGGCAGGCGATCGCGGCGATCGTCGCGCTCCTCGCCGGCGAGCGGCGGGACCTCTCAGGCATCCGGCTCGATCTCGATGACGTGCCGGCGTTCCACCGCCGCGTCTACGAGATCGCCCGGTCGATCGGCCCAGGCGCGACACTGACCTACGGCGAGATCGCCGCGCGGCTCGGCGAGCCCGGCCTCGCCCGGGACGTCGGCCAGGCGCTCGGGCAGAACCCGTTCCCGATCGTGGTGCCCTGCCATCGCGTCCTCGCCGCCGGCGGCAAGCTCGGCGGCTTCTCGGCCCGCGGCGGCGTCGCGACGAAGCTGCGCCTGCTCGAGATCGAGGGCGCGCTCGCGCCGGAAGCGCCGCTGCTCTTCGAGGACCTGCCGCGCGCGGTGCGGCGCGCGTGAAGGTTCCTCACCCGCGAAGCGGGGGAGGGGGACCGCCGAAGGCGGTGGAGGGGGCTAGCCCACGCACCGCGCTTGGGATCGCCCCCTCCACCATGCTTCGCATGGTCCCCCTCCCCCGTCGCTGCGCGACGGGGGAGGATTAGATCAGGCGAGCCGCGCGATCGTCAGCGCCATCGCCTGGGCGCGGGGCACGAAGCTCTCCACCTCAAGGTATTCTTCCGGCGAATGCGCCTTGCCGCCCACGGGGCCGACGGCGCAGAGCGTCGGGCAGCCGACGCTCGCGGTGAAGCCCGAATCGGCGCAGCCGCCGGTGAACTCTCCGTCGATCGGCCGGCCGAGCTCCTGCATCGCCGCCCGGTAGGTGTCGAACAGCGCCTTTGCGCCCTCGTCCTGGACGAGCGGCTTGAACTCGCCCTTGATGGCGAGCGTCGCCGAGGTGCCCGGCACGGTCGCACGGGCGACGATCTCCTCGATGCGGCGCATGGCGTCGGCGCGGTCCGGCGGCGTGATGTAGCGCAGGTCGATCTGGCACTCGGCCGTCGGCGCGACGGTGTTGACCGACTGCCCGCCGGAGATCAGCCCGACGTTCACCGTCGTGCCGCGCGGGATGTCGGTGATCGCGTGCAGCGCGACGATCTTGTGCGCGAGCTCGCCGATGGCGCTCACGCCCTGCTCGAAGTTGCCGCCGGAGTGGGCGGCCTTGCCGACGACCTCCATCTTCATGAAGACGCCGCCCTTGCGGCCGGTCACGACGTTGCCGGAGGGCCGCCCGGGCTCGGAGTTGAGCACCGCGCGGGCGTTCCGCGCCGTCTCCTCGATGATCGGCCGGCAGGCGGGCGAGCCGATCTCCTCGTCCGAGGTGATGAGCCCGACGAGCGGCGCCGGCGCGCCGCCGAACTTGTGGTAGGCCGCAAGCACGAAAGCGTTCATCACGAGCCCGGCCTTCATGTCGCAGACGCCCGGCCCGTAGGCGCGCCCGTTGCCGATCCGGAACGGGCGCCGGCCCGCCTCCCCCTTCGGGAACACGGTGTCGCGGTGCCCCATGAGCACGATCGGCTTGTTCGACCCGCCGGGCGCGCCGACATGGGCCTTGATGGCATCGCCGAAGCTCTCGTTCGGCGTGACGGTCGTCTGGATGCCGTGCTCGGCGAAGAAGCGGCGGAAGCGCTCGCCGACCGTGTCCACGCCCGGCTTGTCATAGGAGCCGGAATCGATGTTCACGACCTCCTCGAGCAGGGCGAGCATCGCGTCGCGCTGGCTCGCCAGCCAGGCGGTGACGGCGCTGGAATCGGACGAGGGCATCGGACCTCCGGGCGGCTGGGACAGGCGGCGGCGCTCTTCTGCATGAGCCTGCTCGCGGCGGCAAGCACGCCCAAGATCAGGGCAAGATCAGGGACAGCCGGCGATCGCCGTCCGCCCGGGCAGCACCGCGACACCGCCGGCCGGGTCGAGGCCGAGGATGACGGCCTCGGCGGCATCGTCGCAGCGCACCGGCCGCGTTCCGAGGCCGAACCCGATCCGCGCGCCGGCGATGTCGTCGCGCCCGAGCGCGCGCGCCACATCCGGCCGTCGCCGCCAGGGCCGCGCCGCGGCGATCTGCACGCCGCCGTGGAAGACGACGACCGAGAGGTCCCGGTCCGGCGCGCCAAGGTCGACGAGCCATCCGCGCACGGCGAGAATGCCGCTCTCCAGCCGCTGGACCTCGCTCACCTCGCCGCGAAGCGTGTCCCGGGCCTTCAGCCCCGCGGCTTCGATCGCCGCGCGCGCCGCGTCGGCATTGCGGAGCGACGCCGCCGGAATGCGGGCGAGGATCGCCTGCTCCTGCGCCGCCCGCCGCACTTTCGCCGCGGTGTCGATCGAGCCATAGACCGCGACCGTCGCGAAGAGCACGACATAGGCCGCGATCGCGAGCCGCAGCGGCTTTGCGGCGCAGCGGTCGACGAAGCGTTTCGACCGGCGATAGAGCCAGACATCGAGCGATCCGATCGCGGCGCTCGCAGCGAGACAGGCCGCGACGGCAAAGAGCCACAGGGCGGCGGCGTTCGTGCCGGCCGGCGCGAGCTCGTAGGCGAGCCGGATCGTCGGCACATGGCAGAGGTAGAGCGCGTAGCTCCAATCGCCGAGCGTCTTCAGCGGATTGACGGGCGCGCCGGGAAGCCCGCGATCGATCCGGATCGCCCCGGCGACGATGACGGCAGCGAGGAGCCCGGCGATGAGGCGGTCATGGCCGAGATCGAGAAAGATCAGAACGAGCGCGGCGACGACGCCGGCAGGGGCGCTCCATCGCGGCACGCGCCCCGATCTCAGCGCCGCCGGAATCATGAGCCCGGCCGCAAAACCGGTGCAGGCCTCAAGCAGCGGCAGGCGCTCGATCGGCGGCGTGAGATCGCCCTGCCAAGCGGGAAACGCCAAGGCGCCGAAAACGATCAGGCCGAGCCATGCCGCCGCCGCGCGCTCGAGCCGGGCGGTCCAGCCCGCGAGGCTGAAAAGGAACAGCGCGACGTAGAACGAGACCTCGAACAAGAGGGTCCATTCGACGTCGAGCGCATAGATGCGGGGCCCGGCCGGAACCAAGGTGAGCGCCACCCAGTCGAGGACGAAGGGCCGCGAGAGCAGCGCCGAGATCGCGCCGTAGAGCGCGACGACGATGAGGAAGGTCGGATAGATGCGCACCAGCCGGTGCGCCATGAAGACGAGGGGATCCGTCCGGCGGACCAGCGTCGCCATGAGGTAGCCGGAGATGGCGAAGAAGATCGAGACGCCGTAGAGGCCGAGCCCGCTCAGCCGCGGCAGCGGCGGCACGCCCCGGTAGACGCCGAGATAGTGGCTCGCGTGGTAGACCACGACCATGAGGGCCGCGAGCCCGCGCAGGTACTGGATCGAGCGCAGGGAGGACGCGGGTGTCCCGCTTCGATTTGGCTGCACGGCTTTCAGGATCGCGGGCGTCTAGACGAGCGACGTGGGACCGGACGAGGGTGATCTCGCGGCAATGCCCTGGTAGGAGGTCCGCACCGTCGCGCAGGTGATCGAGGGGAGCGGGGTGTCGGCGAAAAGCATCGTTCGAGAGCTGGTGCCGCCCGTTCTATGGCGCATCCTGTCGAAGATCAAAGGGCGAATACAAGGGCCCTCGCCGTCCTCGCAGCATCCGCCCGTCGATCCCTGGCAGGGGCGCGAGGCGGAGGCCGGTCTCCTCGGACCGGACGACCGCCGTTTCATCGAAACGCGCCTGCCCGAGCTGACCGGCTGGCTCGACGCCAACGCGGCCTATTTTACCGCCTATATGCTCAACAGCCAGCACGCGGCGAACATCAAAGGACCGGTGCTCGAGATCGGCGTCTTCGCCGGGAAGTTTCTCATGCTGCTTCATTATCTCGGGCGCCGGCACGGGAACATCACGGCCGGCATCGATATTTTCACGGACTCCAGACCCGAACCGATCTTGCGACACGCGGAGGCGCTTTTCGGCACGGCCGCTGGCCTCTCCCTTCACGAGATCAACTCGGCGGACCTCACGGCCGAGGCCACCCTCGCGCTCCTCGGGCACGAGAGGCCCCGCGCCATCAGCGTCGACGGCGACCACACGGCCGCCGGGGTCCTGCGCGATCTGCACCTCTGCGCCGCGGTTGTCGCCGAACGCGGCTTGCTCATCCTCGACGACGTCCTCAACCCATCGGCGGCCGGAGTGGCGGAAGGAACGTATCGCTTTCTCCTCGAGCCTGGTTGTCAATTCGTCCCCTTCGCGCAGGTCGGCAACAAGACCTTCGTCTGCCGGCGAGAGGCCCACGACTTCTACCTCCAGGCCGGGCGGAATTTCGCCCAGGACTGTGCCGATCTGGAGATCGTCAAAAGGTTCATGCTGCGGCGGTCGGACGGCCTACACTGGGTCGAGCAGGATCTCCTCGGGGTGAAAACCCTGATCTACGCTTGACCTGGGCGAACAGCGCGCACGCGGGCTGGCGCCGATCGCGCTTCCCGGAGGCTTGCCGCGCGCGTGACTCGCAGAGGGTGATAGGCGTAGCCTCGCCCCTCGTGGGGCCACGAGGTGACCGGATGAGGCGGCGTGAGGTTCTCGGGGTCATTGGTGGAGCAACGGTGTGGCCGCTGATGGCCCGCGCCCAGCAAGCGGTGCCCGCCGTCGGCTTCCTTCACAGCACATCGCGCGCGGCAAACGAGCGTCTGATCGCCGCGTTCAGCGCTGGTTTGCGAGAGGTGGGTTTTACAGAGGCGCAGGACGTACGTGTGGATTACCGATGGGCGGAGGGTGATTATGGTCGTCTGAGCGATATGGCTGCCGATCTCGTCGCACGTTCCGTATCGGTTATCGTGACTGCCGGGGGCGTACCTCCGGCACTTGCGGCCAAAGCCGCGACGAGGACTGTCCCGGTGGTATTCGTCAGCGGTAGCGACCCGATCGAGTTTGGACTTGTGTCGAGTCTCAGTCGCCCCGAGGGAAATATCACTGGCGTCCACTTGCTCGCTTATTTGCTCGACTCGAAGCGAGTGGAGCTACTTCGCGAGTTGCTTCCCGGCGCCGCCTCGATAGCGCTGCTCGCCAACCCATCGAGTCCACAAGCTCAGGCCCAGAACGACAACGTCGAGCGGGCAGTCCGCACGTTGGGGGCGCGGCTGGTGGTGCTCAACGCGACCATCGCGAGCGAGGTAGAAAGCGCCTTCACCAGGATTGTTATGGAGAAGGTCGATGCACTGCTCGTCAGCGCCGATCCGTTCCTCCTTAACCAGCGCGAGCAGATCGTTGATTTGGCTGCTCGACACGCTTTGCCTGCTGCCTACCAATGGCGTGAGTTCGCCGAGCTGGGTGGCCTCATGAGCTACGGCACGAGCATAGCAGATGCCTACCGACATGCTGGCGTGTATGCGGGACGCATCTTGAAGGGTCAAAGAGTAGCCGAGCTTCCAGTGCAGCAGGCGGTGAAAGTCGAGCTTGTGGTCAATCTGAAGACGGCAAGGCGGCTTGGCATCCAAGTTCCACAATCCATCCTCGCCCGCGCCGACGAGGTGATCGAATGAGCAACTGTGTTGGCTCAAGCGGC
>DAINQO010000036.1:0-19480 GCA_036742625.1 Microvirga sp. | reverse complement strand
GCTGCGCGAACACGTCGCGAAAATTGAAGCGATAGCCCACGCCGTTCCCCCGGCGACGATTGAGGGCACGGCTGCCGCGCCGCTGTCAATCGGCCAGGCGACAAGCTGGCGCCGGCCTTGCGCGCCGGTGCGCGATCCACCCAGGTCGGCGTCGGCGCTGGCGGAGTTCATCGTCGGCGTGACTTTCCGGCCGATCCTCATTTACCCTCTCCCGCCAATGCCTATCTGGCTCCCTGCCGGCGGCGCTCGCGATGCAGCCGGATCTTCGAGCCGCGAATCGTGAGGCCAGGATGTCCGTCGCGAAGTTTGGAATCGGCCAGCCCGTCCGCCGCGTCGAGGATCAGCGGCTCCTCACAGGCCAGGGGCGATATCTCGACGACGACGCTCCCGAGGGCTGCCTGCATGCCCTTGTCCTACGCAGCCCTCACGCCCATGCCCGGTTTGCCGTCACCGACCTTGCGGCGGCGCGCGCCATCCCCGGCGTGAGGCTGGTGCTGACGGCGCCCGACGTCGCGCATCTCGGCGACGTTCCCTGCCAGGCGCCGGTGCCGAACGACGGCGGCAGCCAGGGGCATCTGGCGCACATCCCGGTGCTCGCCCGCGACACCGTGCGGCACGTCGGCGACGCCATCGCCTTCGTCGTCGCCGACGACGTTTCGGCGGCACGGGACGGCGTCGAGGCGATCGGCGTCGACTACGAGGTGCTGCCGGCGGTGGTCGACCTGCGCGGGGCGATCCGGGACGGCGCGCCGGCTGTCTGGAGCGAAGCCCCGAACAACGTCGCCTTCGATGCCAGCCTCGGCGACAAGGCCGCCGTCGAGGAGGCCTTCGCCACGGCACCCCGCCGAGCCGCGATCGCGATCGAGAACAACCGGCTGATCACCAACTTCATGGAAACCCGCGGCGTCATCGCGGCCTATGACGCCGCGGCCGAGAGCTTCACCCTGACGATCTCGAGCCAGGGCGTCCACAGCTTGCGCGACACGCTCGCGAACCAGGTCCTGAAGGTCGATCCGGCAAAGGTCCGGGTGATCACGCCCGACGTCGGCGGCGGCTTCGGCACCAAGAGCTTCATGTACCGCGAATACGCGCTCGCCGCCGAAGCCGCGCGCCGCCTTGGCCGCCCGGTCAAGTGGGTCGCCGACCGCATGGACCACTTCACCGGCGATTCGCAGGGGCGCGACAATTTCTCCACCGGCGAGGTCGCGCTTTCAGCCGACGGGCGCTTCCTCGCGATGCGCTTCGACATCCTCGCGAACCTCGGCGCCTATCTGTCGCAGTTCGGACCCTACATCCCCTATCTCGGCGCCACCATGATGACCGGGGTCTACGGCACGCCCCTGATCCATGTGCGGGTCCGCGGCGTCTACACCCACACCGTGCCGGTCGACGCCTATCGCGGCGCCGGGCGGCCCGAGGCCGCCTACCTCCTCGAGCGCCTCGTCGACCGTGCCGCGCGCGAGCTCGGGGCGAAGCCCGAAGCGATCCGCCGGCGGAACTTCATCCAGCCCCGGCAGATGCCCTACAAGACGCCGATCGGCGATCGCACCTACGACACCGGCGATTTCCGCGGCCACATGGAAAGGGCCATGGAGCTCGCCGACTGGAGCGGCTTCAAGGAGCGGCTCAGGGCATCGCGCAAGGCGCGCAAGCTCAGGGGCATCGGGCTCGCCACCTACATCGAATGCACGGCCTGGGGCGAAGGCGAGGACGCGCAGGTGCGGCTCGAGGAGGACGGCACCGTCACCGTCTTCTCCGGCACGCAATCGAACGGGCAGGGCCATGCGACGGCCTATGCGCAGTTCGCGTCCGAGCACCTCGACGTGCCGCTCGATCGCATCCGGGTCGTGCAGGGCGACACGGCGCGGGTCCGGACCGGGAACGGCACCGGCGGCTCGCGCTCGATCCCGATCGGCGGCGTCTCGGTCGGCGCCGCATCGCAGGACCTCGCGCGCAAGCTCAAGGAGCTCGCCTCCGACGAGCTCGAAGCCGCGGCCGCGGATCTCGAGATCGCGGACGGCGCGGTGCGGGTCGTCGGGACCGACCGGCGGATCGCCTTTCCCGAGCTCGCGCGCCTGCCGGGCGCGACCGAGGAGGCGCGCACCGGCGCCGCGAGCTTCGTGCCGCCGGACGCGACCTATCCCAACGGCACGCATATCGCCGAGGTCGAGATCGACCCCGACACCGGCGTGACCGCGCTCACGCGCTACACCGTCTGCGACGATTTCGGACGAGCCGTGAACCCGCTCCTGCTCGAAGGGCAGGTGCATGGCGGCGTCGTGCAGGGGATCGGGCAGGCGCTGCACGAGCGCACGGTCTACGACGCCGAGGGCCAGCTGCTCACGGCGAGCTTCATGGACTACGCTCTGCCGCGGGCCGAGGATGTGCCGTTCCTGCGCTTCGAGACCCGCAACGTGCCCTCGACGACGAACCCGCTCGGCATCAAGGGCGCCGGCGAAGCGGGCTCGATCGGATCGTGCCCGGCGGTCATGAACGCCGTCGTCGACGCGCTCGACCGCGGCCATGGCCTGCGCGACATCGACATGCCGGCGACGCCGCACGCGATCCGCAAGGCGCTCGCGACGAGATGAGAGACGAGCCGCTTGCGCTCGTGATCCGGCCCTTCGTGGGCGCCGATCTGCCGGCGGTGCGCGCGCTGTTCGTGCAGGTCAACCGCGACCTCGCTCCGCCCGCCATGCGCGCGGCGTTCGAGGCCTATATCGTGCGCTCGCTCCGCGAAGAGATCGACCGCATTCCGGCCTATTATGCCGAGCGCCAGGGCGGGTTCTGGGTCAGCCGCGATCAGGACGGCGCGCTCCTGGGGACGTTCGGGATCGAGCGCGCCGGCGATGATGGGGCCGCGGAGCTGCGGCGCATGTACGTGCAGCCGTCGGCCCTGCGCCGCGGCGTCGCGCGGGCAATGCTCGCCCACGCGGAAGCGGAAGCGCGGCGCGCCGGTTATCGGCGCCTCGTGCTGAGCACCTCCGAGCTTCAGCAAGCGGCGCTCGCCTTCTATCGCGGCGCCGGCTACGAGGCGCTCGGCGAAGAGCTCGCGACCGCCGCCACGAACAAGACGGTCGGCGGCGGCATCAGGCGCTTCCATTTCGCGAAGCGACTTTAGGCCGAAGCCGGCCGCGCAGGGTTTACGAGCGGTAAACGCGACCGCTCAGATTCGATTTACCTGAACCGCGATTCAGATTTGGCCATTAACCGGCCGGAACCGGCGCCGGTCGCAAGGTCGCGGCACACAGGAACACCGGCGTCCAGCAATGGCCGGGGAGGCGTCAGCAGATGGCTAAGAATCTTCCTTCCGACTTCACCGACAAGATCCTGGCGAAGGACCGCATCAGCTTCGGCGACGTGCGGCGGCTCAAGCGCGACATCCTGCCGGACGGCATCGCCTCGCGCGGGCAGGCCGAGGCGCTCCTCGGGCTCGACCGCGCGGTGACGAAGGCCGACGCGGCCTGGGAGCGCTGGCTCGTCACGACCATCGTCGACTTCGTGGTCTGGGCGGAGCGCCCGACCGGCATCGTCGACGAGGACACGGCGCTGTGGCTTGCGGCGGCGTTGCGAGCCCACGCCGGGACCCGCGCCGGGAAACGGGGACGCCTGATCGCGCGCGAGATCGCCGAGGAAGCGCACGCCTTCGAGAACGACGCGCTCGCGACGCTTGCCGGCATCGGCGCTGCATCGCCTCGCCCGCGGCGCAACCGCGAGCCCGCAACCGAGCCGGCGCTCGCCGCGCAGCTCTGAACGCGGCGCAAACAAAAATCGCGGCGCCGCCGAGAGATTGGTCAGGACTGCCGGTCGTTATCCTGGTCGGCGGATCGAGCCGGTGCGGCGGCTTTGGCGGCAACGCGCGCCACCACCTTCGGGTTAGGCCGCTGCTCCCACTCCGGATGATCCTTGCGCAGGGCGGCGATTCGCTGGACCGAGTCGGTGACGCTTTGCGCCGCGCCGGTGATGAAGTGCTTGGCCACTGTTGCCCTTTCGAATCGCGCCTGAAGCGCGTTTGAGCAGTGCTCTCTTGCGAGCGCGTCGCCAGTGTTGCGCGGCCACACCTACGAACAATCGCAACGCCCGGCGATGCGCAACCTCCCGTTAACCACGACGCACCAGAGTCGGCGCGGAACACCTCGGGACTTGTGATGCCACAGAGTAGCGCGAAGCGTCGACGTCGCTCGTCCGGCCCTCAGGCTTCGTCGCGGCGATCCGCGAACCTGAGTGCCCTGTGCAAGAGCGAGCTCGTGGCGCTCGTGTCGGAGCTGCAGGCGCAGGGCAGGCCGGCGCCGGAGCAGCCCGCTGTCGCCGACGCCTCGCCGGCTACGGCGAAGCCGCTTCGCGGTCCGTGTCTCTTCATTGACGATTCGGTCCGTTCCGGACAGACGGTCGAGTTCCCGGACGGCGACGTGACGGTGATCGGCTCGGTCGGTTCCGGCGCCGAGATCATCGCCGGCGGCTCGATCCACGTCTACGGCACGCTCAGGGGCAGGGCCCTTGCCGGGACGGCCGGCGACGGCACGGCGCGCATCTTCTGCCGCCGGTTCGAGGCCGAGCTTCTCGCCATCGACGGCCGCTATCGCGTGGCGGAAAATCTCGACCCGAGCCTGCGCGGCCGCCCGGTTCAGGCCCGTCTCGACGGCATGGCGATGACGCTCTCGCCGCTCGATTGAGCGGCTCGCACCGACGATCAGCTACTTCAGCTCGCTTCATCACATCTCGCTCCTCCGGGATTTTCCAGGGTAGGTTTTCCTCTTTCGTCAGTACAAAGGCCTGCGCTTTTGTGGTCGACTCGGAAGCCCTATCCTGCGGAGCACCACATGGCGCGGATTGCAGTTGGCGGGTTTCAGCATGAGACGAATTCATTCGTCTCCCCGGATACCGACTACGCGTACTTCACCAGCCATCGCGACCGGCCGCCGCTCGTGCGTGGGGCGGAGGTCGTTCGCGCGCTGAGCAATACCAGCTTCGCGCTGTCCCGTTTCCTCGATGCGATCGGCCACCGGCACGAGATCGCGCCGCTGCTGTGGACGAGCGGCGGCGCAGGCGGGACGGTCACGGCGGATGCGTTCGAGCGCATCGCGGGCGAGCTCGTCCGGCGCCTGTCGGAGACCATGCCGGTCGACGGCGTCTATCTCGACCTCCACGGCGCCATGGTGACGCGATCCTTCGAGGATGGCGAAGGCGAGCTGTTGCGGCGCGTTCGGGCGGCGGTCGGTGGGCGTGTGCCGATCGCGATCAGCCTCGACTACCACGCGAACGTCACGCCCGAGATGGTCGAGCACGCGGACAGCATCGTCGCTTATCGCACCTATCCCCATGTCGACCGGGCCGAGACGGGCGCCTTCGCGGCGAAGGCTCTCGCCCTCCTCCTCGAGCGCGGCCGTCCGGCGGGGCGCGCTCTGCGCAAGCTGCCCTTCCTCATTCCGCTGAACGATCAATGCACGCTCGTCGAGCCGTCGAGGAGCGTCGTTGCCCGCACCGCCGTGGCCGAGGGCGATCTCGTCAATCTCTCCCATCTTGCGGGTTTCCCGCCCTCCGACCTCCACTGGTGCGGACCGGCCGTGGTCGCCCACGCCTTCGACCAGGAGAGCGCCGACGGAGCCGCCGATGCCCTCGCCCGGGAGATCGCCGCGCGGGAGGCTGAATTTGCCGTGCCGATGATGGCGACGGAGGAGGGCGTGCGCGCGGCAATGGCGCTTGCCCGCTCCGCCTCACGCCCGGTGGTGCTTGCAGACACGCAGGACAATCCGGGCTGCGGCGCCACGGCGGATACGACCGGCGTCCTCGAAACGCTCGTCGCGCTCGGCGCTCAGCGCGCGGTAATCGGCTATCTCTGCGATGCCGAGGCGGCGAAGGCGGCGCACGCCGCCGGGGAGAGCGCCGAGGTGACGCTCGCGCTCGGCGGACGCTCGGGGCCGGAAGGCGTGACGCCTTTTAAAGGCCGGTTCACGGTCGAGCGGCTCGGCGACGGCAAGATGCGCACCACAGGGGCGGTATCGGGCGGGCGCGATATCGATATCGGGCCGATGGCGCTGCTCAGGATCGGCGGCACCGCGATCGCGGTGACCTCGAAGCGCATGCAGGCGCTCGACCAGGCGCCGTTCCGGCATCTCGGCGTTGAGCCGAAAGAGCAGAAGATCCTCGTCCTCAAGAGCACCTGTCACTTCCGTGCCGAGTTCGAACCGATCGCCGAGAAGGTCATCGTGGTGATCGCGCCGGGCGGCTACATTGCCGACCCGGCACGCTACCCCCTACCGGCATCTGCGCCCGGGCGTTCGGCTGCGCCCGCTCGGGCCCGAGTGGCGTGGGGCGCCTGAAGCATGATCCCGAAAAGTGGCTACCGGTTTTCGGAAAAGATCATGCTCAAACAAAGAGGTAGAGCGGGATGACGAATCGAAGGGAAGTCATCGCGCTCTAAAGACGCAGCATCACCTTGCCGATGAAGCCGCTCTGCTCGACGAGCTCGTGCGCGGCGGCGACCTCCTCGAGCGCCATGACCTTGGTCGGCAGGTGCTTGAGCGTGCCTTTCGCGGACCAGCGGGCGAGATCGGCATGCGCGCGTTCGCGGATGTCGTCCGGCATCGCATAGCATTGGATGAACCGGACGACGACGTTGTTGAACAGGAGCGGATAGAAGGGCACTGCCGGCTCCGGCGCGCCCTTGGACGCATAGGCGCCGATGGCGCAGCCGACCTTCATGACGGCGAGCGTGGTCGTGAGATTGCCGCCGAAATCGACCTCCGAGATGTGGTCGACGCCCCGGCCTCCCGTTGCCTCCATGATGCGCCCGGCGACATCCGCGGTGCGGTAGTTGATCACCACTGGCGCGCCGGCGCTCGCTGCCATGCGGGCCTTCTCGTCGCTGCTCACCGTCGCGATGAGCGTCCGCGCCCCGGCGAGCTTCGCGAACTGCACGGCGTAGAATCCGACCGCGCCGGCGCCGCCGGTGATGAGCACATCCTTGCCTTCGAGCGGCCCGTCGTCGAAGAGCGAGTAGTAGGCCGTCATCGCCGGCACGCCGAAAGAGGCGCCGTCCTCGAGCGTCGCGCCCGGCGGCAGCGTCACCGCCTGGCGCGAGGGCAGAGCGACGTATTCGGCTGCCGTGCCGAAAGGCCGCCCGCGCTGCGCGTTCCAGATCCAGACCTTCTCGCCGAGGCGGCTCGGGCTCACGCTCTCGCCGACCGCGTCGATCTCGCCGGAGCCGTCGCTGTGCGGGATGATCAGCGGATGGCCCGGCCGGTCGCGGATGCCGAGGCGGCGATTGCAGTCGGACGGGTTGATGCCGGAAAAGCGCACCCGCACCCGCACCTCGCCCGGCCCGGGCTGCGGCTCGGGGAGCTCGCCGATCTCCAGCACCTCGCGGGCGGCGCCGTATCCGGTGTAGAAGGCCGCCTTCATGCCGGTACCTCGCTCGCCGCGCGTGCGGGGGGCGCGTCCGCTTCGATCTCGCGCCAGCGCAGACAGGCGACCTCGTGCGCGGCTCCGGCCGGCGAGAGCTCCGGCACCACCTCGGCGCACGGCGTCGCGGCGTAGGGGCAGCGCGTGCGGAAGGCGCAGCCCGAAGGGAGATTGCGCGGGCTCGGCGGCTCGCCTTCGATGATGCCGCCGCCGATCTCGCGGTCACCCTCGAGGCGCGGCGCGGCGGCGAGCAGCGCGCGCGTGTAGGGATGTTTCGGTGCGGTGAAGATCGCGCCGGCGGGCGCGAGCTCGACGATGCGGCCGAGATACATGATGGCGACGCGGTCGCACATGCGCGCGACGACGGAAAGGTCGTGCGAGATGAAGAGGTAGGTCAGGCCGAGGCGCGATTTCAGCTCGGCCAGGAGGTTAAGGACGGTCGCCTGAACCGAGAGGTCGAGCCCTGAGGTCGGCTCGTCGAGGATGACGATCCGCGGCTGCAGCACGAGAATGCGGGCGAGGACGACGCGGCGCAGCTGCCCGCCCGAGAGCTCATGCACGTAGCGCGGCTTGAACGACCCGTCGAGGCCCACCGCCGCGAGCATCCGGTCGATCTTCTCCTCGCGCCGGCGGGCGTCGCGCAAGCCGTGGACGATGAGGCCCTCGTCAAGAATGCTGCCGATGCTCCACCACGGGTCGAGCGCGGCGCCGGCGTCCTGGTGGACGTACTGGATCGCCGGCCTGAGCGCTCGCGCCTCCCGCGGCGGCACCCCGCTGACCACGCGGCCGTCGAGCCGGATCTCGCCCGCGGCTTCGCGCTGGATGCCGAGCAGCGTCCGCCCGAGCGTCGTCTTCCCGCAGCCCGATTCGCCGACGAGCCCGAGGGTTTCGCCTGGTTGAAGCGCAAGCGATACGTCGGCGACCGCGCGCACCGGCGGGACGGGCTTGCGCAGGAAGCGCTTGGCGCCGCCGAGCTCCACGGCGACGCGGCGCGCCTCCAGCGTCGGCTCGACCAGGCTCATGCCGCAACCAGCGGGGCGGGCTCGGCGAGCCGGCAGTTGACGAGGCGGTCGGGGCCGTCCGCGACGAGATGCGCCGGGCGACGCCGGCAATACTCGATTGCGGAGGAACAGCGCGGCGCGAAACGGCAGCCCGGCGGCGGGTTCAGCGGTGAGGGTACGACGCCGGGAATGCCGATGAGCGCCTTCGACCGCTCGGGATGGCAGCTGAGCAGCGCCTGCGTGTAGGGGTGCTTGGGGTTGTCGAGGACCGCTGCGCTCGGCCCGCTCTCGACGGTCTGGCCGGCGTACATGACCGTGATGTCGTCGCAGAGTTGCGCCACCACGCCCAGATCATGCGTGACGAACAGCATCGAGACGTCGAACTCGGCCGCAAGCGATTTCAGAAGCCTCAGGATCTGGAGCTGCGTCGTGACGTCGAGCGCCGTCGTCGGCTCGTCTGCTATGACCAGACGGGGCGAGCAGGCAAGCGCGCCGGCGATCATCAGCCGTTGCCGCTGACCGCCGGAGAACTGGTGCGGATATCGCTCGAGCACCGCCTCGGGCTCGGGGATCTGCACCCGCCGCAGGATGCCGACGAGGCGGTCGCGATGGCAGCGCATCAGGGCAGCGCCGGAGCGCGGGCCATCGGCGAGCCTCGGCGCGTGCCAGCGCATCACCGCCAGCAGCTGAGTCCCGATCTTGAAGACCGGATTGAGCGCGAGATAAGGGTCCTGCGGGATGAAGCCGATGCGGCTGCCGCGAACGCGCCGTGCGAGCTCGCGCTCCGGGAGGCGCAGGAGGTCCTCGCCCTCGAACAGGATTTCGCCGCTCTCGACGATCGTCGCCTTCGGCAGGATGCCGAGAATCGCCCGCACCAGCGTGGACTTACCGCAGCCGGATTCGCCGACCACGCCGAGGATGCGCCCGCGCGGCAGCGCGAGCTCGACACGATCCAGGATCTGCGCCGCGCCCTCGTCCGTCCGGATCGAAAGGCGCAGGTTCCGGATCTCGAGAACGGACGCGCTCATCGCGAGCGCCTGAGGCGCGGATCGACGATGTCGCGCAGGCCGTCGCCGAGCAGATTGAAGCCGAGCACGGTGAGGAAGATTGCAAGACCCGGGAAGGTCGAGAACCACCAGGCGTCGGGCAGGTATTGGCGGCTCTCGGAGATCGCGAGCCCCCAGTCGGGATCGGGCGGCGTCGCGCCCATGCCGAGGAAGCCGAGCACCGCCGCGACGAGGATCGTGAAACCCATGCCGATGGTGGCGCGCACGATGACGGGCGAGATGCAGTTCGGCAGGATGTGGAGAAAAAGGATGCGCGCGCCGCTCGCCCCGATGCATTGCAGCGCGTCGATGAAGAGCGCGGCCTTGAGCCGCCGCGTCTCGGCGTAGACGATGCGGGTGAAGAAGGGCCAGTAGGTCAGCGTCAGCGCCAGCATGGCGCTCTCGAGGCTCGGCGTCATGAGCTGCGCCAGCGCCAGCGCCAGGATCAGCTGCGGCACGGCGAGAAACATGTCGGTGACCCGCATGATCGTCTCGGCGCCCCAGCCCTGATAGTAGCCGCCGATCAGCCCGAGCGGCACGCCGATGAGCATCGAGGTCCCGACCACCATCACGGCGATCGTGAGCGCCCCGCGGGCGCCGAGGATGACGCGGGAGAAGATGTCGCGGCCGAGGTTGTCGGTCCCGAAAGGATGAGCCCAGCTCGGGGCTTTGAGGCGCCGGAGAAGATGGGAAGCCGAGACGTCGCCGGGGTAGGGCGCGAGGGCGCTTGCGAAGACTGCGACCAGGACGACGACGAGCACGACGACGAGCCCCAGGACGGCCGGCTTGTCCTTCGCGAACTTCTTCAGGACCAGCATCTAGAGCTGCTCCCGCAGCCGCGGATCGATCAGCCCGTGCACGAGGTCGACCAGGATGTTCACGGCGGCATAGATCACGCCGATCAGGAGCGTGACGGCGAGCATTACCTTGTAGTCGGCGGTGAGGATCGCCTGCACGGTGTAGAAGCCGATCCCCGGCCAGTCGAAGATCGTCTCGACGACCACGGCGCCGGCGATCAGGCTGCCGAACAGGAGGCCGATCTGCGTGATCGCCGCGACGACCGAGTTCTTGAGCACGAATTTCCAGATCAGCGCCCCGCTTGGGAAGCCTTGAGCGCGCTCATAAAGGACGAAGTCCTTCTGCAGCGTATCGAGCACCCCGGCGCGGGTGAAGCGCGCGATGGTCGCGATACCGCCGAGCGAGAGCGTCATCGCCGGCAGCACGAGATGGTGCAGGGCGTCGCGAAACACGTCGAGGCGGCCAGCGATCAGGCTGTCGAGGAGAAGGAAGCCGGTCGCCGCCGGCGGCGCGGAGAGCCCACTGCTCATGCGGCCGCGCAGCGGGAACCAGCCGAGGTCCATGGCGAAGAGGAGCTGCAGCTCGATCGCGAACCAGAACGCCGCCACCGCCACCCCGGCGACCGAGAGGACGCGCAACAGCGTGTCGGGCCATCGGTTGTGGTAGACCGCCGCCACGGTGCCGAGCGGGATGCCGAGAAGCGTCGCGATGAGAAGCGCCGAGATGGTAAGCTCGAGGGTCGCCGGCAGGCGCTGCTTGATGTCGAGGGCGACGGGCCGGCGCGAATAGGCGCTCTCGCCGAACTCGAACCGCGCGACCTGGCCGAGATAGACGACGAACTGCTCGTGCAGCGGCCGGTCGAAGCCGTACTGCTTGCGGATCTCGGCGACTTGGGCGGGCGTCGCGTTCTCCCCGGCGAGCGCCGCGGCGGGGTCGGCCGGGACCACGCGGATCATGAAGAAGGTCAGGACGAGGAGGCCGAAGAGGGACGGAATCGCAAGGAGCGCGCGGCGCAGGATGAAGCGAAGCATGTCCTCAGCGGCCTGCAGTTCCGCCGCCTTCCCTTTGCCCTCGGGCTTCCCGGACGCCGCGGCCAGCGTCCGGGCTTCTTGACGGCGAAGCGGGCTCAATTCGTGAGCTGGATCGACCGCATCTCGCCGCCCGAGCCGACGGGCGAGAACCGGAACTCCTTGACGCGGTCGGTCACGCCCCGCAGCTCGACGGTGTTGTAGACCCAGATGTCCGGGCTGTCAGCGACGATGAGACGGGTCGCCTCCTCGTAGAGCGGCTTGCGCTCTTCCTGGCCGATGGTGACGCGCGCCTTGCGCAGGAGCTCGTCGACCTTCGGATTCTTGTACCAGGCCGAGGCCTTCCAGGTGCCGTGGAACTGGCTGTCGTACATCTGCCCGACCCAGTTCTCCGGATCGACGAAATAGGTCGAGACCCAGTGCACCCAGAGGTCCGGCGTCGACTCCGGCTTCGAGGTGTTCGTCGTGATGTTGGCCCAGGTGTCGCTGACGATCTTGAGGTTGATGCCGATCTGGGCGAGGTCGCTCTGCAGGAGCTGCGCCGCCTGGTTGGTCTGCTCGAGCTGCGACTGGATGTGGATCTGGATCGGCCGGTTGATCGGTGCGCCTTCGGCCTTGGCCTTGTCGCAGAACGCCTTCGCCTTCTTGAGATCGTAGTCGTAGGCGACGACGTCCTTGGGATAGCCCCAGAGATTGTTCGGCATCGGCGCAGGATTGCGCTCCGCGTAGCCTTTCAGGATCTCCTGGATGAAGCCGCCGTAGTTGAACGCGTGCGCGAAGCACTTGCGTGCGTTGACGTTGTCGAGCGGCGGCTTGGTGTTGTTCATGCGCAGCGTGAACACGCGCATCGAGGTGTGCTTCTCGACGCGCACGCCCTTGGCCTTCTGGATGCGCTCGACCTGGTCGGTCGGCAGATAGCTGTCCGTCATGTCGACGGAGCCCTGGAGGAGCGCCAGGACGCGGGTCGAGGTCTCCCGCGTCGGCAGGATCTGCACCGTCTCGGGCGCCTTCGGGTTGTCGCTCCAGCCGAGGAAATGGTCGGGATTTCGCTTGAGATCGACCCGCTCGAGCGGACGGTAGGTCGAGGCATCGAGCTTGTAGGCGCCGGAGCCGGCGGCGTTCGAGGCGAGCCAGGTCGCAGCCCAGTCGTTGTTGCTCTCGTTCGCCTTCACGGCGCGCGGGTTCACGATCATCACGATCGGCACGGCCGACAGGAACGGCGCGTAGGCCTGATCGAGCACGAAGCGCACCGTGTGCTTGTCCGGCGCCGTGACGTTGTCGGGCTTCAGCACCGGCTTGAAGGCGCCGGACGGCGCCTTGCCGATCGCCAGCACGCGCCGGAAGCTGTAGACCACGTCGTCTGCCGTCACTTCGCTGCCGTCGTGGAATTTGGCGTCCGGCCGGAGCTTGAACTCCCAGGTCTTGCCGTCCTCAGAGACGGTGTGCGACTGCGCGAGCCAGGGTTTCAGTTCCGGCGGATTACCCTGGTAGCGGTAGAGGTTGTCATACGCGTTGAGGCTGTAGAGCATCATCGGCACGTCGAAGATCTGGTGCGGGTCGAGATTGGTCGGCAGATTGTCGCCGGTGACCAGCACCCCGGGCTGTGCCGCGCGCGCCTGCGGGGCCGCGACAAGAATCGCCGCGATCGCGGCCGCGCTCGCAAACCTCTTCCAGATCGACATCGGAATCCTCCCTTGCCCGTCGGGCTGCTCGATACGCTGACCGCGCCGCCTCACGCTTCGACCATCTGCTGCGGCTTCGGGACCGGGTAGGCGGCCTTGCTCTGGGCAAGCCCCATGCCGGCCACCATCTCGGCCGTCTTGAGCGCCGCCACGACCGGGTTGACGATCGGCACGCCGGCGCGCGCGCTCAAATCCTCGCAGATGCCGGGCAGGAACGCCATGCTCATGCAGCCGAGCACCAGGACGTCGGCCCGATCCTCCTCGACGGCGGCGCGGGCCGCCTCGGCGGCCTTGTCGAGCGCGCCCGGAGCCTGCCGCGCCAGATCCATCACCGACAGGCCGATGCCGCGCACAGAGGCGAGCAGCGCTCCGAGCGCGAGCGCCCGCATCCGCGCCGCCACCCGACCATAGCCGCGCCCCGCCGGCGTCAGGAGCGAGATCCGCGTGCCGAGCTGCGCCGCGACATGGAGCGAGGCGGCGCCCGGCCCGATCACCGGGATCGACAGCATCTCGCGCAGCGCATCCAAGCCCGGATCGCTGTAGCAGCCGACGATCACGGCGCTGAAGCCGCGCTCCTCGGCCCGAGGGGCGAGGCGGATCAGCTCGGGGATGACGAGAGCGGCGTCGTGCGCGCTCTCGATCGCGGCCGGGCCGCGCGCGGTCGGCTCGACCGCGACTTCCGCGCCCGCGGCGGCGTAGCTCTGCAGGACCCGACGCCGCCGCTCGACCTCCTCCGGACCGAGGGTCCGGTCCATGGGGCTCGTGAGCTGGTAGAGGATCCGCACGGCGATCGAGCCTAGCTCAGCGTGCGCAATGTGTCGTCGATCATGCGCCGGCAGTCGTCGAGCACGTCGGCGACGCGATTGCGGTCGCGCACAAGCTGGGTCTCCAGCATCCAGCGCTCCTCGCCCTCTGCCATTTTCGACAGGCGGGGCAGGTCGTAAAGCGATGGGATCATCGTGCCCTGCGGCGTGTAGCCGTAGGGGTCGTGGCCGTAGGCGCCCTTTGCGGTGCTGGCGAGCGGCACAAGGGCGCGCGACAGCCGCTTCATGCAGGCGTTCAGGATTTCCGCCGCGGTCTCGTCGGCCGCGCTGCCGCTGGCGTAGCGGGCGCGCCACACCTCCGCCGTTTGGTCGAGCCGCTCGGCCGCGGCGCGGAAAGCGCGGGCACGCCCGGCGGCGCCGTCGAGCCCGACGGCGTCAGCGCCGGGCTTCAGCTCCTCCAGCCGCTCGATGAACTGGTCGGCGACGCTCACGAACTCGAACGGCAGCACGACCGCGGTGCAGAGCTCCCAGAGATAGGCCGCATAGACGCGCAGGTGATCCTGCATGAAGGCGAAATCGAGCTTGTCGATGGTGTTCTCGACCGAGTGATGCCACCAGCCGAGATTGGCGAGCGCCGTCTTCTTCAGCTCGTCTTCCGTGAACGCGCCTTGCGCCGCAAGCATCGGCACGCCGAGGCCGAAGAACGAGGCATCGCCGTTCTTCACGGCGCGTCGCCAGAACGCGGGACGGCTGCCGAGGACCCGCTTCTCGGCCGCCTGGTGGAACCGCTTCAGCTCGACGTTCGAGGCGGCGCTCCAGCGGCTCGTGCCGGCGCAAGCCGGCTGGTCGATCTGAAGGTAGGCGACCGCGTGCTCGCGCAGCCGGTCCCAGTTGCGATCGACATACCAGGACGAGCCGATCATCGTGCCGGTCTCGTGGCCTGTCCAGAAGCCGCAGACGAGCCCGCGCCGAAGCTTGTCCCGGCATTGCGCGAACACCCGTGCAAGCTCCATTACGCAGGCATTGCCGGCGGCGTTGTCGGTCGCCTGCGGCCCGAGCCAGGAATCCTGATGCCCGCCGACGACCACGAAATCGCTGGTCTGCCCTTCGATCTCGCCGATGGTGATCTGGACCGGCCGCCAGCCGTTCTCGACATTGGCGCGAAACCAGACTCGGACCGGGCCGCTCTTCAGCATCTCACGCAGCTTCAGCCCGGCGGTACGGGCGATGCCGACGCAGGGCAGCGTCGCCATCTCGGTCCTGTAGGTCTCGGGCGTCGGGTTGCCCCACACCGGCTTCACCGAGCCGAACGGCACGGCGGTGTTCTCCGGGTGCCCCCAGTTCATCATGACGCAGCCGGTCGCGCCCATGAGCGCCGAGATGCGCTGCTTCTCGTGCCGGGCCGGATGGTATGACAGCTCCGAAAGCGTGATCTTGCCGACCGCGCTCCTGCCCTCGTATTCGTGAAAAGCGCCGGAGGCGACATCGATCAGCTCGCCCGAGAGCCCGTCGGCAAGCGTCGGCACGCTGTGCCCGAGCGTGTTCGCCTCGATCGAGATTTCGACCGGCGCGACGACGCGCATCTCCGCCGGCTCCGGAAAGCTCACGAGGCCCGGCATCTCGAAAACGCGCGCGGCGACGCCCGCCTTGGTCAGCGCCGCGGCGCTGTACTCGGCCATGCGGCGCCCGTTCTCGGAGCCGGCGAGCCGCGACGGGATCGTGGTCGTGATGCGCTCCACGTGCCCGCGGACCTCATCCGCCGACACGGCTCCGACGACGCGCTCCTCCGACATGCCCCGATGCACCGCCCGCTGCCCTCTTGCATTCGGGCGCGAAAAAACCTTGAAGTCAACGCGTCCGACGCCTGCCGTTCCGATTTCCAAGATCCGCTGAACCAACGAGAGGTGGTGCATGCCGGACGCAATGCACGCAGGAGAGCGCGCGACGTTGTCCGATCCGGTCACGCTGCAGATCGTGCGCGGCGCGCTGAGGGCGGCTCAGAGCGAGATGGAAGCGCTGATCGAGCGCACGGCGATGTCGCCTTTCATCCGTGAAAAGAAGGACTTCTACGCTGCCCTGTTCGATGCCCATGGGCAGCTCGTCGTCGGCTCGAACCTGCCGGTGTTCGGCGACGTCATCGCGCCGATCCTCGAGCACTACCCGCGCGAGACGATGAGGCCCGGCGACATCTATTGGTTCAATGATTGCTACGCCTCGCGCGGTGCCGTCTCCCACTCGCCGGACCAGGTCTTCGTGGCGCCGGTGTTCGCCGACGGAGAGCTCTCGGCCTTCGCGCAGTCCTGGGCCCATTTCAACGACATCGGCGGCATGCGCCCCGGCTCGCTCTCGCCTGATTGCACCGAGATCTACCAGGAAGGCATCATCGTGCCGCCGGTGCGCGTTGCGCGCGAAGGCGTGATGGTCGACGAGCTCCTGCGCCTTTTCTTCCGCAACTCACGTTTCCCCGAGATGGTGAGGGGCGACACGCGCGCCTCGATTGCCGCGATCCGGCTCGGCGAGCGCCGCCTTGTGGAGCTCTTCGAGCGCTTCGGCCGCGCCAAGGTTGCCGACACCTTCGCGGCGCTTCTCGACGAGACCGAGCGCGAGCTGCGCGCGAAGCTGCGCGCCCTGCTTCCGTTGGGGGAACACCGCTTCACCGACCGCGTCGACAGCGACGGCCACGGCACCGGTCCCATCCGCCTGCGCTATCGCCTCAACGTCACGCCCGAGCGCATTACGCTCGACACGAGCGAGAGCGACGACCAGGTCAAGGGGCCGGTCAACTTTCTGATGAGCCCGCCCGTCCCGGCGATGGTGTTCGGCTCCTACCTTCTCGGGGAAGGCTCCAGCCTGTTGAACGCCGGCGTCGAGCGGGTGATCGACGAGGTGATCCTGCGCGAGGGCTCCGTGCTGCAGCCGAGATTTCCGGCGCCGCTCGGCATGCGCGGGGTGACGATGATGCGGAACATGGCGGCGTGCCTCGGCCTTCTCAACGTCGCGGCGGGTGGCAAGGCGATGGCAGCTCACAGCGCCTACGTCATCTGGTACCTGCGTGGCCGCAAGGACGACGGCGAGCTCTTCCTGCTGTCCGACGGGCTCGCCATCGGCTATGGCGCCCGCCCGACCTCCGACGGCAACGACGCCGTCTATCTCGTCGCGCAGGAGAACTTCCCATCGGAGTTCCTCGACTCGGTCTTCCCGGTCCGCGTGCGAAGCTATGCGATCAACCCTGATACCGGCGGGCCCGGACGCTGGCGCGGCGGCTGCGGGCTTATCCGCGAGGTCGAGGTGCTGGCGCCCGAGGCCATGGTTTCGATGCGCATCGATACCGTCGAGAATCCGCCCTGGGGTGTTGCCGGCGGTCACGCTGCGGGAAGCGGGCGCTGCGTCGTCAACCCGGATCGCGCTGACGAGCGTGTCCTCAAGCCCCTGAGCGACGGCAACATCGTTTTCCGCGGTGATGTCGTGCGGGTCGAGACCGGTGGCGGCGGCGGTTGGGGGCATCCCTTCGATCGCGAGCCCGAGCGCGTGCTGGCGGACGTCCAAAACGGCTTCGTGAGCCGCGCCAGGGCGGAGGAGGATTACGGTGTGGTGCTGACCCGGGGCATCGAGGTCGATGCCGCGGCGACTAGCAAGCGGCGCGCGGCTCGCCCGGTGGCGAAGCTCTTCCACCGCCATGGCTACCAGGACGCGCTCGACTGATGGCAGCACTGGGTAGCGCGCCCGCCGTCGTGATCGGCATCGACACCGGGGGAACCTTCACCGACGTCACGCTTCTCGACCCGCGCACGGGCGGCGTCGCGAACGCAAAAGTACCCTCGAGTCCCGCCGACCCCTCGCAAGCCTTCGGAGAGGGTCTCGCGGCGATCCTGCGCACTTGCGGGCTCGCCGGGGCGGATGTCGCGCGCGTGCTGCATGGCACGACGGTCGCCACCAACCTGATCCTCGAAGGCAAGGGCGCGCCGGCTGCGCTCATCACCACCAAGGGCTTTCGATACGTGCTCGAGATCGGCCGCCAGGACGTGCCGCGGCGCTCGAGCCTGTTCGCCTGGGTCAAGCCGAAACGGCCGGTGTCGCCGGCGCATATCTTCGAGGTCGGCGGGCGCATCGAGCCGAATGGAGCCGAGCTCGAGCCGCTGAACGAGACGGAGGTGCGCGACGCGGCGCGCGCGATCCGCAAGGCCGGCATCGGCGCGATCGGCATCGTTCTGCTGCACAGCTATGCCAACGCCGACCACGAGCGACGGGCCGCGGCGATCCTGGCGGAGGAGCATCCCGAGGCGCTGGTCTCGATCTCCAGCGAGGTGCTGCCGGTCTTCCGGGAGTACGAGCGCAGCATGACGACGGTGCTGAACGTCACCGTCATGCCGGTCGTCTCAGCCTATGTGGAGCGGCTCGATCGCCGCATCGAGGAGCGCGGCATCGCGTCGCCGCTCCTGCTCATGAAGTCGAGCGGCGGCGTCACGAGCGCGCGCAGCGTACGTAAAGCACCGATCGAGACGGCGCTCTCCGGCCCGGCAGCCGGCGCCGTCGGCGCGAGCTTCATCGGCGCGAGCGCCGGGCTGAAGGACCTCATCGGCATCGACATCGGCGGCACCTCGGCCGACGTCACCCTGATCCACAATGGCCAGCCGGGGCTGACGATGAGCGGACAGGTCGCCGACTGGCCGGTCGGACTGCCGATGGTCGATCTCGTCACCATCGGGGCCGGCGGCGGCTCGATCGCGCGCGTCTCGGCGACCGGCGCGCTGACCGTCGGTCCGGCGAGCGCCGGCGCCGATCCGGGACCCGCCTGCTACGCGCGCGGCGGCGACGAACCGACCGTCACCGACGCGCATCTCGTGCTCGGGCACCTGCCGCCGTTCCTGCTCGGCGGCAGCTTCGCCCTCGATGAGGAGGCGGCGCATCGCGCCGTGCGCCGGCGCGTCGCGGAGCCGCTCGGCATGAGCGTCGATGCCGCCGCGCGCGGCATCCTTTCGATCGTCGACAACCACATGGTCGGCACGATCCGGCTCGTCTCGGTCGAACGCGGCCATGATCCGCGCGAGTTCGCGCTCCTGCCTTTCGGCGGCGCGGGCCCGCTGCACGGCGGGTCGCTGGCGCGCCTTCTCGGCATGCGGACCGTGCTGGTGCCGCCCAACCCGGGCGTGCTTTCGGCCTTGGGGCTGTTGGTGTCAAACCTGAAAGCGGAGTTCGCGCGCACTGCGCTGCAGCGGGCCGGCGCCATCGACCTGGCGCTCGTCGCGCGCGTTTTCGCCGAGCTCGAAGCAGAAGCGATGGCCTGGTTCGAGGCGGAGCGCGTTCCCGAACCTGCCCGGAGGATCCGCCGGCAGGCGAGCCTGCGCTATCAGCACCAGGGCTTCGAGCTCTTCGTGCCGTGGGAGGCCGGCGAGGTCACGCAAGCCGCAATGGCCGAGACCGTCCGGAGCTTCCATCGCATGCACGAGCGGCTTTACACGTTCGCCCAGGAGGACACGCCTGTCGAGATGGTGACGCTCAGCGTCGCGGCCGAGGGCGTGTTTCCGCCGCCGAAGCTGGAGGAGCTCGCGTCCGGCGGTGCGCTGGCGGATGCGATCACCGCGCATCAGACGATGCGCCTCGAAAGCGGTCCGGTCCGATGCCCGGTTTACGACCGCCCACGTTTGGCGGCCGGCTCGGAGATCTACGGTCCGGCAATCGTCACGCAGCTCGATTCGACGACGCTGCTCATGCCCGAACACGCCGCAACGGTCGACCGTTTCGGCAGCCTTGTCGTAACCG
>DAINQO010000035.1:15144-19539 GCA_036742625.1 Microvirga sp. | reverse complement strand
AGCCGGACCTCGCCAGCGGGCTCCTCCATCATCGCGATCGCAACGTGACGGAAAACTACAACCTCGCATCATCGTTCGGGGCAGCACAGAGGTTCGCAGAGATCGTCGAGGCGCTGATCTAAAGCGGGTCAGCGGCACGGCAAAAGGGGGCCGCTTTGGCTTCCAAAGCAGACCCAGGCCATTGGTCCGCTTAGCGCCCATCGCGGTCGCAAAGGGCGAGCATCTGAGGGCCTGAAAACGGACATTGCAGAAGTAGGTCGATACGTCCGCCTCGTACCACCAGACGCAAGTGGCCCACAGGGGAGTAGATCGACTGTCAACATTAAAAGCCTGCGCCCAGAGGTTCGCGAATGGCTTAGGCGGCAGTCAAGGTGGCGCGCCAGAAGCCCCGAGGCTCAAAAAGCAAGTCAACCCGGCTGCTCAGACAGCCGATGTCGTCCAGGAGATCGAGCGCCGTGAATCGGCGACGGATCAAGCGGGCCCGCACGTAATCCGATCGGAGCTTCGACCGGCTGACGCCGATCGCTTCGGGCGAGGTCGGCGCGCCGGCGGCGTCGAGCCAGCGGTGCACCGTCGAGGCGGAAGGCAGTTTGCGCCTGAGCCGCCGGCGCAGCTCGGGCCATACGTCGGCGAACACCGAAAGTCGTCGAGCGAGCCGATCGGAATCGCTCCATTTGGCCCGCATCTCGTCCAGAGCGCTGTCCCGCACCGGCCCGGGCGGGAACGCAGCCTCGACTTCCCCGAGTCGTTCAGCAAACGATGGTCGAGGAGAAGAGGCCGCGCCGACCGTCGGCGGCATTTCCGGCGAGAGGAGCTGCTCGTAGAGGGCCAGCATGGCGAGGGTACCAAGGCCGACGCATGCTCCGTGTGCCGCCGGCGCGCCGGCCACCGTGAGGCCTTCCATCTCCCAGAGATGCGAAAACTGGTGCTCGCTGCCGCTCGCCGGCCGCGAATTGCCGTGTGCCTGCATGGCGAAGCCCGAGATCAGCAGGCCTTCGGCGAGCGCCCGGATCGCCGCGGCGTCGCCCGCCGCCACGCGGGCCGGCTCGGCCAGCCATCCCGCCAGGTGATCCTGCACCAGGGCGTAAGGTCGCGGCGCGATCGCCTCCTCGCCGAGGGCATCGGCCAGCAGCCAATCGGCGCCGGCGACCAATTTTCCGGCGAGGTCGCCGTAACCCCACGAGGCCATCTCCCGCGGGGCGGCCGCGAGCACGTCGGTATCGACCACGATCGCGACAGGTGGCGCGCAGAGCAGCGTTCGCTTGAAGCCGCGGTCGAGCAGCGCTGCACCGGAGGCGGCGTAGCCGTCCATCGACGCGGCGGTCGGCACGCAGACATAGCGCCCGCCCGCGAGCGCAACGGCGTATTTGACGACGTCGTTGATGACGCCGGATCCGACCGCGACCGCGGTGCCGCCGGATCGGAGCCGCTCGGCCAGCCGGCGCGAATGGTCCACCAGTGGCTTCAGCCGCGTCGGCTCGTCGAACAGAAACAGCTCGGCGGGCGGGCGCCCCGTCGCGAAGGCCGCAAGCACGCGCTCGCCCGCGGCCCGATAGGTGTTACGGTCGGCGACGACCACGATCGGCTCGCCGGGCGCGTGGCGGCCCGCAATCGCGACGACGCCGGACAGCGAGCCGGGCGCGATCGCCACCTCCCGCGTCACCGTCGCCTGCCGCACCGCATCCGCGAGGATCCCCTGGTCGTCGGCCATCTGTTGCTTCGGCGCTCTGTCTTGGGTCGCCGATCTAATGTATAGGCAGCGAAACATCTGTTGCAAAGCGGCGCCGCCGCTCGCGCGAACGAGGCCCGATGCCGGACGAAGACGACCAGACGCAGGTCCGGGTGGCGTGGCTCTATTACATGGAAGGCCTGACTCAGGCCGAGGTCGCCGGGCGCCTCACGATCACCCGCTTGCGCGTCAACCGGCTCCTCGTCGAGGCGCGTGCCAAGGGGCTCGTCAACATCTCGCTCAACTCAGCCCTTTCGGACTGCATCCGCCTGGAGCAGGCGCTCGTCAAGGAATGCGGGCTGAAGGATGCGGTAATCGTGCCGACGCCGCAGCATCGAGATCTCGTTGCGCCGGTGATCGGGCGGGCGGCGGGCGAGCACCTTTCGCGTCTTCTCGAGACCCGGAAGCTGCGCGGGTTCGGGGTCGGCTGGGGCGCGACCTTGCGCGAGACGATCCGCCACGTCCGCCCGGGCCGATACCCAAAGCTCGACATCGCCTCGATGATGGGAGGCCTGACTTACGGAATCGAGCTCAACACCTTCGAGACGGCGAGCGACCTCGCCAGCCGCGTCGGCGCGCAGTGCCACTACCTTGCCGCCCCGATTTACGCCGGGTCGCCGCAGTCGCGCGACACCATCCTGGCACAGGACGTGTTTCGGGAGGCGTTCGAGCGGATCGCCGCGACCGATGCCGCGATCCTCAGCGTCGGCGATCTCAGCCGCCGCTCCCTTCTCATCCAGAACGGGCTGCCCCGCGACGTAACGCCGGAGCATTTGCGCGCCGCCGGCGCGGTCGGCGACATCCTCGGACAGTTCGTCGACGCCGATGGTCGCGCGATCGACCACTCGATCAACCGTCGCGCCATCGCCTTGTCGTTCGAGGCGCTCCGCAGGATACCGACCGTGATCCTCGCCTCGGGCGGCATGAACAAGAGCCGCGTCATCGCCGCGGTCGTGAAAGCGAAGCTGGTGTCGGTGCTGATCTGCGACGCGCGGACCGCGACGGCGGTGCTCCAGCACCTGGGGGAATCGGGCTGAGTCGATCACGCGATGGCGTTCTTCCTCGGCATCGACATCGGAACCTCCGGCATCAAGGCCGTGCTCATCGACGAGCGCGACCAAGTCGCCGCCGAGGCAAGCGCCCCGCTCGTCGTCTCGCGGCCGCAGCCGTTATGGTCAGAGCAGGCGCCGGAGGACTGGTGGCGCGTCACCGCGGCGACGCTCGACGCGCTGGCGCAGGGGCATCCGCAGCCGATGGGGAACGTTCGCGCGATCGGCCTCTCGGGGCAGATGCTTGGCGTGACGCTGCTCGACGCTGCCGGCCGGGCGCTGCGGCCGGCGCTGCTCTGGAACGACGGCCGGGCCGGCTCGGAGGGTCCCGAGATTGAGGCGTCGATCCCGGATTTCGCCGGGCTTACCGGCGCACGCCCGATGGCGGGCTTCCCGGCCCCGAAGCTGCGCTGGCTTTCAAAGCACGAGCCGCAGCTGCTCGCGCGGGCCCGATCCATTCTGCTGCCCAAGGATTTCGTGCGGCTGCGCCTGACCGGCGAGATCGTCACCGACGAAGCCGACGGGAGCGCGACGCTGCTGATGGACACCGTGGCGGGCGGATGGAGCCGGCCCATCCTCGAGGCCGTCGGCATCGACCGCCACTGCCTGCCGCGCCTCGCCGGAAGCGCCGAGGTGGTCGGCGCGCTGCGCCGCGAGCACGCCGATCGCTGGCGCCTGCGGCCCGGGACGCCGGTGATCGCCGGGGCCGGCGACAACATGTGCGGCGGCATCGGCGCCGGCGTCGTTCGATCGGGCCAGGCCTTCATCAGCCTCGGGACGTCGGGCGTCTATTTCCTGGCCAACGACCGCTTCATCCCGTCGCGCCACGCCGGCATGCACACGCATCGGCACGCCCTTCCGGGCCTCTACTGCCAGCAAGGCTGCGTCTTGAGCGCCGCGGGGGCGCTCGCATGGATCGCCAGAGTCCTCGGCGAGGGGGATATCGCCGGGCTGATGGCCGCGGCCGAGAGCGCGGCCTGCAACGTCGCGACGACGCCGGTCTTCACCCCCTACCTGTCCGGTGAGCGCACGCCGCATGACGATCCGCATCTCACCGCGGCCTTCTCGGGACTGACCTTGTCGACGACGAGGCTCGATCTCGTCCACGCGGTGCTCGAGGGCGTCGCCCTTGCCTTCGCCGACTGCCATCGGGCTCTGGCGTCGACGGGCGCCACGACCGACAAGGTGGTCCTGATCGGCGGGGGGGCACGCAGCCGGCTGTGGGCCAGGCTGATCGCCAGCGCCATCGGCTTGCCGCTGACGGTGCCTGCGAACGCGGCGGTCGGTCCGGCCCTCGGCGCGGCGCGCCTTGCGCGGAATGCCCTCGGCCTGCCGCTCCTGGCCGACGGCTCCGATGCCGCCTCGAACCTGGTCGAACCTTCGCCGGCGCTGTCGGAGGGGCTTGCGGCGAAGCGGGCGCGCTATGACGCGCACCGTGCCGTCGCGGGCGCCGGCGCCCTCTGAGGGCCTACACGCCGGCAAGCGCTTCGAGGAGCTCGGCGTGGATCGCGCCGTTGGAGGCGATCTTGTCCCACGACTCGTCGGCCGAATCGGCGCCGGAAAGGGTGGTGACGCGTCCTCCGGCGGCGCGGACGAGCGGCATCGCCGCCGCATGCG
>DAINQO010000035.1:0-15044 GCA_036742625.1 Microvirga sp. | reverse complement strand
GCGCTCCCGAGACGATGATGCGCACACCTCGCGTGCGGTCGCCCAGGCAGCGGATGACATCGCTCGTTCGCCCGACCTCCTCGGCGGAGAAGTGCGAGGTCAGCACCACCGAAACGACGGCATCGGCGAGTCGCGCCGTCCCCGACACGGCGGCCGACCGGCCGTCGATCGCGGCGACGCCTTCTTCCAGGTAATGTGCAACGATCGGCGCGGCCGGGGCGCGGGTGATGCCGAGCCGGGTGCGCCCGCCCTCCTGAAAGGCGAGCGTCACGGAGAACCAGGGCAGCCCGGCGGCGTAGTTCACGGTCCCGTCGAGCGGGTCGACAATCCAGCGCGCGCCCGCGCCCGAGCCGCTCGCGCCCGCCTCCTCGGAGAGGATCGCGGCTCCGGGCGTCAACCTCCGCAGGCCCTCGATGACAAGCTTCTCGGAGGCGAGATCCGCTGCGGTCACGACGTCGCGATGCTCCTTGCGGGTGACGCCGATATCCTGCCGCTGCATGGCGACGAGGAGCGCAGCCGCGCGACTGGCAAGGGCGTCCGCACCCGAAAGAAGGCGCTGCAGCTCGGTCACGGGCGGATCTGGCCGGGGTAATCGGCGTCCAGCACGAACTCCCGGCGCGGGCCGAAATCGCCGATCGGCTGAGTATGGCTGACGATCCCCACGCCCGGGACCCAGGCGTGCACCGCAAAGCCGGGCGGCTCGAGAACGAAGCGGTTCGGCTCCCCGGGCCGCAGATCGAGCGCGACCTGGTGCGCCGTGCCCGGCGCGACGAAGCCCATCGTGCCGGCAAAACGCACCTGGATCGGCCGGTGATAATGCCCGCAGAGGATCCGCTCGATCTCGGGATGGTTCCGGATCAGCGCCGGAAAGCCGGGCGAGGTCCGGCAGATCAGCTCGTCCATGCCGGCGACGCCGGTCAGGAAGGGCGGGTGGTGCATCAGGAGGATGGTCGGGCGTCCGCGGCCCTCGGCGAGGCGGTCGGCAAGCCAGGCCTCGCGCTCGGCGCAGAGCGCGCCGCCGCCTTCGCCCGGCATCACCGTGTCGAGCGCAATAAGCCGAACCGGGAAGTCGTCGACGCCGTAGTGCTGGAATCCGACCGCCGGCAGGTAGGGATGGCCTGCGCGCAGGACTGCCGCGAGGTTCTCGCGCCGGTCATGATTTCCGGGGATCACGAACACCGGCACCGTCAGCGCCGCGAGGCAGTCGCGGACGATCTCGTACTCCTCGGCAAGGCCGCAATCGGCGAGGTCGCCGGTGACGACGACGCAGTCGGGCTGCGGTACTAGGGCCACGACGGCGGCAACGGCGCGCCGGAGCGCCGCCTCGGTATCGACGGCGCCGTAGGCCAAGCGGCCACGCGGCCTGACATGCGGATCGGTGATGTGGGCGAGGATCATGGCGGAAGGGAGCGCGGTCGCCCGCGCTCCGCCGTGGCTGCTACTTCATCAGCACGCTGGTCTCGGCGACGAGCTTGTCGAGGCCTTCCTGCGGCGGCGTCGTGCCGCGCATCACCGCGTTGATGATCTCGCGTTGCGTGCGCCAGATGCGGACCGAGTTGCCGCCGGGGTAACCCTGCCACGGCGCCGAGCGCTCGGCCTGCCGGGTCACGGTCCGGAAGTTCGGGTTTGCCTCGTAGAAGGGGCCGGCGAACTCCGGTCCGGGCGTGCGCAGGTTGGTTGGCAGGTAGCCGGTCGTCTCGACGACGATCTTCTGCGCCTCGGGGCCGGTGACGAACTTGATGAACTCCCAGGCCGCCTTCTGCTTTGCCGGGTCGCGCGAGGTGACGATGGCGGCGTTGCCGCCGGTCGGCAGCGTGCCTCTTTCCTTGTCGTCGATCGGGAAGGTGGAGGTGCCGAGCACGAATTTGTCACCGATGAGGTCGGTCACCTGGCGCATCCGGGCCGGCGTGTCGAAGAAGATGCCGATCTTGCCGGCAATGAACTGCTGGCGCGACTGGTCCCAGTCGATCAGCGGCATGCCGCCATCGGTGACCATCTTGCGGAGGGTCTCGAGCGCCTTGAGCCCGACCGGGCCGCCGAAGGCGACCTTCGACTCGCTCTCGTCGAGCATCCTGCCGCCGCCCTGCAGGATCATGGCGCGCCAGAGCCAGTCGTCCGGCCAGTCGTGGACGTTGTAGCCGACACCGGCGACATCCGAGCCGCCGGCCCGGATCTTGGTCGCAAGCGCCAGCACGTCGGCCCAGGTGTCGGGCATCTTGGCCGGATCGCCGCCCGCCTTCTTCACGAGGTCGGCGTTGAAATACATCATCGGCGAGGAGGCGTTGAACGCCATCCCGTAGAGCTTGCCGTCGACGCGGCCGAGCGAAATGATCGCATCGGAGTAGTTGGCCTTGCGCCACTCCGCCGGCTCGGCGGCGAGCAGCGGGTCGAGATCGAGGACCTGCTGGCGCTTGACTAGCGTCCGCACGAGCTCGGCGAGGAGGTGGTAGCCGGAGTAGTAGAGGTCCGGCAGCTGGTTCGTGACCGCTTGCCGGAGCATCGTCTGGTGGCCTTCGTCGTAGCTCGCGGCCGGCGCCCGGAACTGGATCTTGATGTTCGGTTGCCGCTTCATGAACTCGGCGGCGATCGGCTCATGGAACTTGGCGAACGCCGGGAAGGCGTACAGCACATCGAGCACGACCTGCTGGGCCTGCGCCGGGGCGAGGCCGAGCAGCACGAAGGCGGCTGCGCCCAAGACTCTGCGTGTCGTTCTCATCGTCTCAATCCTCCTTCGGTTGATCGACAGCGGGGCTCCGGCTCACTTTACCCCCGTCATGGTGATTCCCTCGATGAACCGCCTTCTCGCGACCAGGAAGGCGATGACAAGCGGCGCGGTCAGGATCGTCGCCGCGGCGGTGAGAGCACCGTAATTCGATCCGGTCTCGGCGTCGGCGAAGAACATCATACCGAGCGGCGGCGGCGCGAGCCGCGTATCCGAGACGACGATCAGCGGCCAATAGAGGTCGTTCCAATGAGCGACCGTCGAGAAGACCGAGAAGGCGGCGATGGCCGGCCAGGCGCTCGGCACGACGATGCGCCAGACGATCTCGAACTCGCTCATCCCGTCGAGGCGGGCGGCGTGGATGATGTCGTCCGGGAAGCCCTTGAAAAACTGCCGGAACAGGAAGATGGCGAACACCGACAGGAAGAACGGGAACATGATGGCGAAATAGGTGTTCAGGAGCTCGAGCTTCGCGAGCGCGATGTAGAGCGGCAGCGCCGGCACCTGCACTGGGATGCACAGGCCGAGGAGCACCAGCACGAAGAGCAGGTTGCGGCCGGGGAACTTCAGCTTCGCGAGCGCATAGGCGCAAGGGATCGCGACGAGAAGCTGCACGACAAGGATGCCGAAGCAAATGATGAAGCCGTTCAGCGCGAAACGCAGCAGCGGCGCGCTGGTGAGCGCCCGATCATAGTTCTCCACGGCGCTGAACTTGCGCGGCCACAGCGTGAAATCGGCGCTGAAGATCTCGCCCGGCGACTTGAGCGAGGTAGTCAGCATCCAGATGAACGGCAGGAGCATGAAGGCAGCGCCGGCGAGCAGCACCGCGTGGGTGGCGGCAAGCGACGTGAGGCGGCCGATCCGGATCCGCGCCGGGGTCGCCTGCGCCGGGAGCGGCTGCGCGAGGGCGGCGGCGGTGCCCATCAGTAGTGCACCCTTCGGTCGAGGGCGAAGGTCTGGAAGGCCGAGAACGCCAGGATGAAGACAAGGAAGATCACGGTCAGCGCCGCGGCGTAGCCGGTGTGGAAATACTGGAATCCTTCGAGGTAGATGTTGTAGAGCAGCACCTCGGAGGAGCCCATCGGGCCGCCGCGCGTCATCACCGCGACTGTGTCGAACACCTTGAAGGCGGTGATCGAGGTCGTGACGATCACGAACATCGTCGTCGGGCCGAGGAGCGGCCATGTGATCGTCAGGAAGCGGTCGATGCCGCTCGCCGCGCCGTCGATCTCGGCGGCCTCATAGAGGTCCTTCGGAATCGCCGAAAGGCCGGCGAGGAAGAGTACCATGTTGAAGCCGAGGAGCTGCCAGATGCCGATCACGGCCAATGTCGGCAGAGCCCAGGCCGGATCGCTGAGGAAAGGCACCTCGGGAAGACCAAGCCAGCGCAGGGCGCCGTTGACCGGCCCCAGTCGCGGGTGGAGGAGGAACTGCCACACCGTCGCCATGGCGATCAGCGTCGAGGTGACGGGCAGAAAGTAGGCGACCTCGTAGAAGCTCCGCATGCGCTTGCGCCCATGCACCAGCACGGCGATGACGAGCGCCAGTACCACGGCCCCGGGCAGCACGATCGCGACGTAGATGAGCGTGTTTGAGATCGAGCGGCGGATGACCGGGTCGGCGAACGCCTTCTTGACATTGGCGAGCCCGACGAAGGCGGCGTCGAGCGCTCCGAACTCGTAGTCCGTCAGGCTGAGATAGAAGACGGCGATCAGCGGCAGCAGATTGGTGAGGAGGAGAAGGACGAAGGCCGGCATCGCGAAGCCGGCGCCGGTCAGGCGCTCGATCCAGAGCTGCCGCGAGCGGCGAGGCGGCGGGGGGAGCGTTGCCGACGTCCTCACGGGTCAGGACCTGAAAGGCACGACGACCGGCTCGCGCCCTCCGGCTTCGCCTGCGTTCGCGCCCCGTGCCGCGACGCGAGCGCCCGACGCATCGAAGAGGTGGCAGGCCATGGTGTCGAAGGTGAGCGCAACCTGGCCGTCCGCCGGCAAGTGCAGCTGTGCCGGTGCGCGGCAGACGATAGGCGCGAGATCGGCGCCCGGCAAGTCGAAGTGGAGGATGTGCTCGGGACCGAGGTTTTCGCGCCGGCGCAGACGCGCGAGCAGCCAGGCCTCTCCGTCCTGAGCCGCCGTCGCGGGTCGCGCCGCGATCGCCTCGGGGCGGATGCCGATGGTGAGGGCGGCGCCCGCCGGAAGCGCGACCTCGAGCGCCAGCTGGCGGCCGAGCAGCTCGACCCGGCCGCCCGCGCCGACGGTGCCGGGAAGGAGGTTGATCGCCGGGCTGCCGATGAACTGTGCCACCTTCACGTTCGCGGGCCTGGCGTAGAGCTCGGTTGGGGTTCCGAGCTGGATGATGTCGCCGCTGTCCATCATGGCGACCCGGTTCGACATGGTCATCGCCTCGACCTGGTCGTGGGTGACGTAGATGAAGGTTGCGCCGAGGCGCTGGTGCAGCTCGGCGAGTTCGGTGCGCATGTGGACGCGCAGCTTCGCGTCGAGGTTCGACAGCGGCTCGTCCATGAGGAAGACGTCCGGATGCCGGACGATGGCCCGGCCGAGGGCGACGCGTTGGCGCTGGCCGCCGGAGAGCTGAGCCGGCCGGCGATCGAGCAGCGCGCCGAGCTGGAGCTGCTGCGCCACCGCTTCGACCTCGCGCTCGATACCGCGCATGACCGCCCGGCGCCGCCCCGACAGCAGCCTTACCAGGGGCAGGCGCTCATGCAGGCGCAGACGCGACATGACGAGCGGCAGGCTGAGATTGGCCCGCACCGACATGTGCGGGTAGAGCGCGTAGCTCTGGAACACCATCGCGACCCGCCGCTCGTGCGGACGCAGATGGTCGATCGCCGATCCGCCGATCAGAACCGAGCCGGAATCCTGGCTCTCGATGCCGGCGATGATGCGGATCAGGGTTGTCTTCCCGCAGCCGGACGGGCCGACGAGTGTCATGAACTCGCCGTCCGCGACGGCAAGGTCGATGCCACGGAGCACTGGCGTCGCGCCGAACGACTTTACGATAGACTGAAGCTCGACGGCCGCCACGGTTCGCGCCGCTGCCGCGATCTCAGGCCGCCTCGCGCGGCGGATAGACTTCGTTAACGACGTCGTCGATGCGGTAGGGGATCAAACCTTCCACGTCGTTGATCTCGACCTCGACCCCACTCCCTTCGAAACGGTAGACGACGGCGCCGAGGCGGCTTTCGCCGACCATCGCCGGCTGCAGCGCCGGCCCGACGACAAAGCCCGAGGACGGCGCCCACACGAACCGCGTCTTCCCGAGGCGCCGGTCGTGCGAGCGATGGACATGGCCGGTTGCGACGAGAGCGACGCCATGCGCCGCGATGAGGTCGAGCAAAGGCGCCCGCGGCTCGGGCTTCACGGTCCAGTAGCCCATGTCGCCCTCGGCGGGATCGTCGATGAAGAGCGGCATGTGCAGGAACCAGGCGAGGCGCCGCCCGCGGGCTTCCGCCATCGTCGTGTCCAGCCAATCGAGCTGGCGTTTCTCCTCCGCCTCGCCACTGCCGAGGAGCTGTGAGTTGAGCCCGATCAGCCGCCACCCTTCGACATCGTGCGACCAATAATCGGGGCCGAGATGGCGACGCCATCGGTCGAGCCGACCTGCATTCACGGGTTGATGCGGATGCCGGGGTTCGCCGACGTCGTGGTTTCCCGGCACCGCAAACACCGGCGCGGGGAGGGTCGCGAACAACGCGGCGCAGTAGCGGAAATCGTCTTCGTCGTCGGCGCCATCGACGGTGACGTCGCCGCCGTGAATGACGAGATGCGGCCTTTGTGCCGAAATCCAAGCGCCAAGCGGCGGCCAATTCGGCTCGAAATGACGCTTGCGAGGGCTGAGATGGGTGTCCGAGATCTGGATGACACGAACCATCGCCCGATTTCCCTCCCGGCGCTGTCCTGCGAACAGCCGCGTTCGCATGCGCGCATTCTCGCTCTGATGATACAGATGATTAGCGAACGACACAAATGTAACGTGGAGCAAAGCGATCCCCAAAGACGGGGCTGTTATGAGGCGCGCGTCGACTTGCTGGGCGGCGAGCCGGCTCCTATGCTGACAGGAAACGGGCCGCTAACGCGGCGAGGACGCAAAGAGGGAAACGCCGATGTTGAACCTATTCAGATCATGCTTTTTCGCAGCTCTCGCGCTGCTGCTGATCCAGCCGGCTCAGGCAGCCACCACCATCGAGCTCTGGCACGCCATGAGCGGCGCACTCAACGAGCGCGTCGACGAGCTCGCTGACAAGTTCAACAAGTCGCAGAGCGAGTATGTCCTCAAACCCGTCCTCAAGGGCGGCTACGACGACGTCGTCAACAGCATGATAGCGGCTTACCGTGCGAGGCAGCATCCCCCCATCGTGCAGGTGAACGAGCGTGGGTTTCTGACGATGCTTTCGTCGGGTGCGATCCTTCCTGCGACCGAGCTGATGGAAAAGGCCGGCCACAAGATCAACTGGTCCGATTTCATCGCGCCCGTCGCAACCTACTTCACCAAGGATGGGGTGATGATGGCGATGCCGTTCAATTCATCGACGCCCATCCTGTTCTACAACGCCGATCACTTCAAAGCGGCGGGTTTCGACAAGCCCGCCTCGACCTGGCCCGAGCTCGAAGCGCAACTCTACGCCATCAGCAAGAAAGGCGTCTCCAAATGCGCCATGGTGTTCCCGGCCGATTGGGAGTGGAGCTTCCTCGAGAACTACAGCGCCATCGAAGACGTCCCCTACGCCACAAAGCGAAACGGCTTCGATGGCGTCGGCGCCGAGTACGTCTTCAACAAGGGACGCCTCGTCGGCCACATGGAGCGGGTCAAGCGGTTTCTCGACGACGGCATCCTCGAGCTTGCCGGCCAGGGCATCAATCCCGGTCAGCTTTTCATCGCCGGGCGGTGCTCGACGGTGATCAACTCGACGGCCGCGCATGCGGCGGTCGAGGCAGGGGCCAAGTTCAATTGGAACGCGACTTTCCTGCCGACCGAAAAAGACAGCCCGGCGAAGAACAGCACGATCGGCGGCGCTGCGCTGTGGACGCTCAAGGGCCACAAGGACGAGGTGTACAAGGGCGTCGCCGCTTTCTACAACTTCCTCGGCAACGTCGAGACGCAGGTCTGGTGGCACAAGGCGACAGGCTATGTGCCGGTAACCCAGGCGGCCTACGAGGCGGCGAAGGCGCAGGGCTACTACAAGGACAAGCCCACGCGGGAGATCGCGGTCGTCCAGCTGGCTCGTGGCACGCCAAGCGACAACTCGAAGGGATTCCGCCTCGGCAACAGCGCCCAGGCGAACATCGCCATCAAGGAGGAGATCCAGGCCGGCCTGCTCGGGCAGAAGCCAATGCAGAAGGCGATGGACGACGCCGTCGGGCGCGGAAACGAGGTGCTGCGCCAGTTCGAGAAGGTGAATGCAGGCAAGTACTGACGCGTCCGCGTGGGACGGCGGCGCGGGCCGTCTCCGTCCCACAGGCCCTCCTCGTGCGTTGCCGGCAAGCAGTGCGGAGTCGGAACAGCGGGGGCTGAAGCGATCGACCTTCGAGAACCGGGCGCTGGCTTATCTGTTGCTCGCGCCGCAGATGATCGTTCTTCTGTTCTTCTTCTTCATCCCCTCGTTCCGGGCTCTCATACAGGCCTTTCAACTTTCCGACCCGTTCGGCGGATCGACGCAATGGGTCGGCCTCGACAATCTCGCCGCACTCTGGCGCAGCGCGCCCTACTGGGCCGCGGTGCGGGCCACGATCGTTTTCACGCTGGCCTTGAGCGTCGCGACGCTCGGCGTGGCGCTGCTCCTCGCCTTTGCGGCTCATCACGTGCTGCGCGGGCAAACCCTCTACAAGACTTTCATCCTGGTGCCCTACGCGGTCGCCCCGGCGATTGCCGGCATCGTCTGGGCCTTCCTCTTCAACCCGGCGGTGGGGCCGATCGCTCACCTCCTCCATTCGGCCGGGATCGCATGGGATCCGAACCGATTTCCCGGCCATGCCATGACGCTCGTCGTGCTGGCGAGCGCCTGGAAGCAGGTTTCCTACAATTTCCTGTTTCTGCTCGCCGGGCTCCTGGCCGTGCCGCGATCAATCCTCGAAGCTGCGGCGGTCGACGGTGCCGGTCCCATCCGTCGCTTCGTCTCGATCTCCCTCTCGATGCTCACGCCGACGCTGTTCTTCCTCGTGGTGATCAATTTCGTCTACGGCTTCTTCGACACCTTCGCCGTCATCGATGCGACGACCCGTGGCGGGCCGGCGGGCGCCACCACGACCATGGTCTACAAGGTCTATCAGGATGGCTTCGTCTCGCTCGACCTCGGCTCCTCCGCCGCGCAGTCGATCGTCCTGATGGTGCTCGCCCTGGCGCTGACCTTCGTGCAGTTCCGGTTTCTCGAAGCGCGCGTCCGCTACGCGGTCTGAGGCATGGTTGAGAGAACGCCCGTCCTCGATGCCTTCGCGCACCTGATCCTGATCGCCGGTGCGGCGCTCGTCTGCATTCCGATCTACTTCGTGTTCGTCACCGGGACGCTGACCCAGCAGCAGGTCCTGCAGGTGCCGATGCCGTGGGTTCCGGGCGACCAATTCATGGCGAATGTTGCGACGGCGTGGCAGAAGGCGGACTTCGGTCGGCTCTTCCTCAATTCGCTCGTCGTCTCGGCCGGCATCGTCGTCGGCAAGATCGCGCTGTCGCTATTGGCGGCGTTCGCCGTGACCTATTTCCGCTTCCCGTTCCGGATGACCGCGTTCTGGCTCATCTTCGTGTCGCTGATGCTGCCGATCGAGGTCCGTATCGTGCCGACCTACGAGGCTGCGGCGAACGCGGCATTGCCCTGGAACGCGATCGTCGACGCCCTCGACTTGCAGGGGCTCGCCCGGACGATCACCGGGCGGGAACTCACGCTGACGCTGGATTGGTCGCTCGTGAACACGTATTCGGGCTTGATCCTGCCGCTGATCGCCTCGGCCACCGCGACCTTCCTGTTCCGGCAGTTCTTCCTCACCGTGCCGGACGAGCTCTCCGACGCCGCCCGCGTCGACGGCGCGCGCCCGATGCAGTTCTTCTGGCTGATCCTGCTGCCGCTGTCGCGATCGAACATCGTCGCGATGGCGATCATCCTCTTCTTGTGGTCCTGGAACCAGTATCTCTGGCCGCTCCTCGTCACGACCGAAAAGAGCATGTCGACGGCGGTGATCGGGCTTCGGCATCTCATGCCGAGCGCCGACGCGGCGCCTTCCTGGCACGTCTTGATGAGCGCGACGCTGCTCACCCTGGCGCCGCCGGTTGTGGTCGTCGTCGTCGCGCAGCGCTGGTTCATCAAGGGCCTAATCGACAGCGGCAAGTAGCCGGGCGAACGGACAGCCGATATGACGCGAATCATTGCGCACCGGGGAGCCCGCAATCTTTGGGCCGAAAACAGCCTCGACGGCTTTCGCCGGACCGCGCAACTCGGCGTCGACGCGGTGGAGCTTGACCTTCACCTCAGCCAGGACGGCGAGGTCGTCGTCATCCACGACCCATTGCTGGACCGGACGACGAACGGTCACGGCCCCGTCTCGCTTCACAGCCTGGAGGCTCTGAGGCGGCTCCGGCTTCGTGACACGGTCGACGAAACCATCCCGACCCTCGCCGAGGTGCTCGACCTCTTCGCGCCGACGCGGCTCGAGCTCGAGCTGGAGATGAAGACCGACGCCTGGGGGCTGCCCTACCCCGGTCTCATCGAGAAGACGGTGACGCTCGTCGTCGCGCGCGGCTTGACTGAGCGCGTGCGGCTGACCTGTTTCGTTCCCGAGGTCATCGAAGACCTGCGCCGCCAAGCCGGCCAGTTCCGGCGCCTGGCCTCCCTCGACCGGCGATCGGCCGAGATGCTCGGGGGAGTGGAACGGGCGATCGAGCGCTTCGTCGCGCTCGATTGCACCATCGCGATCGAGCGCACGCTTCTCGACCTGGCGTTCGATCGCTGCCATCGCATGATCGGCACCGATCGTCTTGGCGTTTGGGTGCCGAACACTCCGAGCGAGCTTGATTATTGGCTCCGCAAGCCGATCGGGCAGCTCACCTCGGATCGGCCCGATATCGCGCTTGCGGCCCGCTCGGCCCTCGCTCGGCAGCCCCGACCTTAGGACGAGCCGCTCCGGACGTCGGCCGGTAATGCGGCCTCGACGCCTGCGAGCCCGAACAGGGCTTCGGCGAGTTCGTCCGCGTCGCGACAAATGCGCTGCGCTCCCGCCTCTGTGAGGCTTTCGCCGTGAGCCGGCGGGCAATGGGTTCCGCCCAGGAATCCGATGACAAGCATTCCGGCGCTGCGGGCGGCCCTCACGCCATTGGCGCTGTCCTCGATCACGACACAGTCTTTCGCCGCAAACCCCATGAGGTTCGCGGCGTGCAGAAACAGATCGGGCGCGGGTTTTCCGCGGGCGACCATGCTCGCGCTGAACACGTGCGGCCGGAAAGCCTCATGGAGGCCAACCACCTCGAGAGCGAGCGTGATCCGCTCCGGCGACGAGCTCGAAGCCACGCAACGCGGATGATCGGCGGCGGTGAGCGCGGCGACCAAATCGGTCATCCCTTTCACCGGCCTCAACTCGCGACGGAAAAGGGCGAACAGCTCCGCGGCGCAGCGGACCTCGTGATCGCTCGGCAGCGGCCGGCCGAGATCGGCCTCGAGCGACGCCCGCATGTCCCGCGCCGACATCCCGAGGAACCGTCCTGCGACCTCGGCCCACGACAGGGGCAGACCGTAATCCGTGACGGCGCGGGCCTGGACGTTGCAGGCGAGGATTTCGCTGTCGACGAGAACGCCGTCGCAGTCGAAGATCACGAGACGGCGTTGTGGTGTTTCCAAGCTGGCGCCGAGCCTGTCATGTCGTCTGTCTGGCGGATGTAGCCGCCGGGCTCGCGCGACTCAATGGTGACCTCATGTTAAGCTGGCGCCGCGCAGATCGAACCGCCGAGAGCCGGATGAGCTCACCGCCGAGCGAACGGCCCGTGGCGCTGTCCCGGCGAGCGCTATCGGCCTTGCCGCCGGGCGTCTCGGCGCCGGGTTACGACCCGGCGGCGGTCGGCGCCGGCATCGTGCATCTCGGCCTCGGCGGCTTCCATCGCGCCCACATGGCGCGTTACACGCATGAGCTCATGGAGCTCGATCCCGCGGCGCTGCGCTGGGGAATAGTCGGCGTCGGGCTGCTGCCGGCGGATCGACGCATGATCGACAGCCTCGCCCCGCAGGATGGGCTCTATACGCTGATCGAACGTGAAGGGGCAGACGAGACGGTGCGCGTGATCGGGTCGCTCGCCCGTCTCATCTTCGCGGGAGAGGCGACGACCGAGCTCCTCGCTACGCTCGACGATCCGGCGGTGCGGATCTTGAGCCTGACGGTGACCGAGAACGGCTACTGTCTGGACCCGGCCACGAAGCGCCTGAACCCATACAACGAGCTCGTGAGAGCCGATTGCGCGACGCCCGAGCGACCGCGCAGCGCCATCGGCGTGATCGCCGAGGCGTTGAGGCGCCGGCGGCTTGCCGGGACGGAGCCGTTCACCGTGCTGAGCTGCGACAACATCCAGAGCAATGGCGCCGTGCTCCGTCGCGCCGTTCTCGACCTTGCCGCGTTCCAGGACGACAAGACCGGGCTTGCCGATTGGCTTACCGAAACGGTGAGCTTCCCGAGCACCATGGTGGACCGCATCACGCCGGTCACGACGGCAGCCGACATCGAGGGCCTTGCCGACCGGCACGGGCTTGCGGACCGTTGGCCGGTCGTGTGCGAGACCTTCACGCAATGGGTGATCGAGGATCGCTTCCCGGCCGGGCGGCCGGCCTGGGAGAGGGTCGGCGCGCAGTTCGTCGACGACGTCGAGCCTTACGAGTTCATGAAGCTGCGGCTTCTCAACGCGAGCCATCTTGCCGTGTCGGGCCTCGGCCGTCTTGCCGGCTATGTCACGATCGCCGAAACGATGGCGGACCGGCGGATCGCCGCCGCCATGCGAGCCCTGATGGAACGCGAAACGGGTCCGACCTTGCCGCCGGTGCCCGGGATCGATCTTGCAGCCTACAAGCGCACCCTCCTCGAGCGATTCGCCAATCCGGCGATCCGGGACACCGTGGATCGGGTCAATGCCGATGCGCCCCTCAACGTCCTCCTCGACCCCATCCGAAGCCGCTTGGCGGCGGGGCAGGATCTCGACTTCCTCGCCTTGGCGCTCGCCGCATGGCTGCGGCGGGTTCGCGGCGAAGACGAGCGCGGCGCGCCGATCGCGATACGCCACCCGCAGGCGGTGCTTCTTCGCACCCAGGCGATCGAGGGGCGAACCGATCCGAGACCGCTGCTTGGCATACGGTCGCTGTTCGGGGATCTCGGCGCCGATGCGCGCCTCATCGAGCCGGTCCGTCATTGGCTCACCCGCCTCTACGACTCGGGCATCGAGCGCACGCTCGACGAAGCCGCGCGGCGGGCGTCAAGCTGATGTTCCTCGGGATTGATCTCGGCACCTCCGCCGTGAAGGCGATCCTTGTCGACGACCGGGAACGGATCGTCGGCAGCGCCGCCGTCGCTCTCACGGTGGAGCGCCCGCGGCCGAGTTGGAGCGAACAGAACCCCCAGGATTGGTGGGACGCGACCCTCGAAGCGGTCGACACGCTCGCGTCCCGCCACCCCGTTCAGGTCTCGGCCGTCGCCGGGATTGGGCTTTCGGGCCAGATGCATGGCGCCGTGCTGCTCGACCGGGACGCAAAGGTCCTGCGGCCGTGCATTCTCTGGAACGACAGCCGGGCGGACGACGAATGCGGCCTACTCGAGCGAGCGCTGCCCGACCTTGGCGCCATCGCTGGCAACCGCGCCATGCCGGGTTTCACCGCTCCGAAGGTGCTTTGGGTTCGTCGGAACGAACCGGATATCTTCGCCCGGACCGCAACCGTGCTGCTTCCCAAGGCATGGCTTCGTCTCCGGCTGACGGGGGAAGCGATTGAAGACATGTCGGACGCGTCCGGGACGCTCTGGCTCGACGTCGGGGCACGCACTTGGTCCGAAGCGGCGCTCGCGGCGACAGGCCTTTCGCTCGCCTCCGTGCCGCGGCTCGTCGCCGGCAGCGAGCCTGCCGGGCGTCTTCGCCGGGAACTCGCCGCGCGTTGGCGGATGAGGGTCCCACCGGTGCTCGCGGGCGGCGCCGGCGACAACGCCGCCGGAGCCGTGGCTCTCGGCGCCATTCGCCCGGGAAGCGCCTTCCTGTCGCTAGGAACGTCAGGCGTGGTCTGGGCGACGACGGATGGCTTCCGCCCCTATCCGAGGGGCGCGGTCCACGCGTTCTGCCACGCGTTGCCCGACGTCTGGCATCAGATGGGCGTGACGCTCTCCGCCGCCGCCTCGCTCGCCTGGTGGGCGAGGATCAATGGGTTAGGCGAGGCCGAGCTCCTGTCCGAGCTCGACGGCAGGATCATCGGCCCGAGCGAGGCGACGTTCTTGCCCTATCTGTCCGGCGAGCGGACGCCACACAATGACGTGACGATGCGCGGGGTGCTCGCCGGTTTGTCCCATGATGCGAGCCGCGCAAGCTTGACGCAGGCGGTGATCGAGGGTGTCGCCTTCTCGATGCGCGACTGCGTGCGGGCGCTTGCCGAATCGGGCACGGAGATCACCGTCGCGGGCGTGATTGGCGGAGGCGCCCGCTCCCGGACCTGGATCGCGATCCTAAGCTCGGTGCTCGCCATTCCCCTGAACCGACTCGCCGAGGCCGAACACGGCGCGGCGCTCGGCGCTGCGCGGCTCGCACGACTTGCGGCGACTGGGGAGAGCCCAGACGCTGTGTGCCGTGCTCCGCCCATTATCGAGACGGTCGCGCCGGAGCCCGCATTGACGGACGCCTATGAGCGACGGTTTACCCGATATCTCGAGCTCTCCTCCGCGGCGCGTGAAAACAGCCCTCGCCGGGCGACTGCTCGGCGTTAAGTGGAGAAGCTAGCTCACGCCCGGGGTTCGGCGCATCAATGTCCACCTTGGGTCAGACCGGGCCGAACTGTATGCCCAAAATTACGTCCGCTTTGCTGCGTAGCGGCCCGAAAGCAGCCGGTCCGCTTACGGCCAGGATCGCCCATTCCGCTTCGTGCCCCAACTCGGCCGTTCAGCACCGCCGCCCCTTATCCCCGAAGTCGCCATTCGTTCATGATTGCTCATTCGCCAGACGAACATCCGTTAGCGGTGATACCGGTTCGGCAGCTTCCTAGAAGCGATATAGGGACAGGGGACTTATGAGCCTTTCTTTCCCTTCTGATCGATCAGGACCGCCTTTTGCCATCGGCTTGGTGCCTTATCGGTGCGGTGAATGCAGCCCGCCCAGC
>DAINQO010000034.1:0-19759 GCA_036742625.1 Microvirga sp. | reverse complement strand
TCGCGCCGCCCTGGAAACCGAGGCCGGCGTCACAACCGCGTGGCGGGCGGGAGCGGCCCGGCGGGGTTGAACTCGGGTTGCCTCCCGGGCGCCGATCTCCTATCTAGCCGCCTCTCGCATCGCCGATGCGCCCCGCTGCGGTAGCTCAGTGGTAGAGCACTCCCTTGGTAAGGGAGAGGTCGTGGGTTCGATCCCCCCTCGCAGCACCATCAAAGCCCGCACGTCGCGTTCAGCGATTCCAGCGACGGAACAGATTGTCGTGAGGGCCTACGTCAACAACCGCATACAGGTCCGCCGCGTCCTTCCGGAGGATGATTCGGTCGCCATGGGCGCCGTTGATGATAAAATGGCCGGTCGCCCCTTCCAGGACGCCGGAACCTGAGGCTCGCAAGAGATGGGTCTTGCAAGAACTTTGCGAGGGACGCTCGGGCGGCCTTCTGACGATCCGGCGGTAAGCCCCCAAGCCTCTTCAAGAAGCTCTTCTCGATCGTGAGGCGCGTCGTCACGCCATGGCCGACCGCAGATGGCTTTCCAACGCAACCGGATCATCGAAGGTCGGGCCGCCCTTTGCGTCCGGATCGAAGCGCGCGCGCAACGCTCGCAGGAAGAGGCCAAAATCGGCCCGTTCGCTGTGCTGGCGCTCCAGCAGCCCCGCCGCTCGCTCCATGAACTCGCGCGCCACCGCGCCGTATTGAGGTGAGACACGCAAGCCGCGCTTCACCAAACGCTCCCAGCGTCGCTGATCTTCGCGGGCTTCCTTCGCCATGAGGGCCTGCCGCTCGTCAACCGCAGCAATGATGCGGTCCAGAGCCGCTAGCTCGTCAGGGCCGGCCTCGACCGAACGGTGCTCAAGACGTGTCCAGAGTTCCTCCCGTAGAGCGCGACCGCGCGTCACCCACTGATCGAGCGCCTGCGCCGCTTCATCGTAACGACGCTGGTTCTCCGCCTTGACGGTCGCAAGTGTGCCGTCGTGCTCGAACACGGACCGCACGATGGCGGGAGGCGGTGCAAGCGCGTGGCTCAAAGCGTCGATGAGGGCCGGATCGAACATGGGACCGGATATACCGCCGGCGAGCCTAAACGTCACGTTCGGCAAATGAACCCCGAGGAAGCTCGGCGACCGCTGCTCACTCCCGCTCCAAAATCCCGGCGATCGCCTGGATGCGGTTGCGGACGTATTTCGGCAGGCCGGCGCTGATCGAGGTGCCGGTGTTGAAGGACGAGTTGCCGACGAGCACCTGCGCCGGGACCATGTTGCGCAGCACCGGCACGCGCTCGAACTCCTTCTTCTTCTCGAGCACGTCGGACTTGACGCCGAGCGCCATGAGGGCGGTGACGACGGTCTTGCCCGGGTCCGAGGGGTGCGGCTGGAACACCGCCAGAAGCTTGCCGAAGCTCATGATCTGGTTGACGAAGAACAGGTTCTGCTCGAGCGCGCCGGCGACCGGCTGATCGAGCCCGGTCAGGCGCATGAGGGCCGGCTGCGCCGCCTCGGCGCCCGAGAGCACGCGCAGCTCGCTCTGGAAGTCGATCGCCTCGGCGATCTTCTTTCCCCCCTCCTCGAGCTTGTTCGCGAGCTTGATCCCCATCGGCAGCTTGCCTTCGAGGTCGTAGTGCGAGTCGATGCAGACCGCGCCCGGCGCCTCGCACCAGCGCCGGTCGGGGTGGCGGTTGTAGGCCGCCTCCGGGTCCTTCTGCGGCATCGCGTCGGCGGCCGCGAGCGCGCGATGGCGGATCGAGGGGTCGACCTTCTGCAGGAACGGCAGGCTCGCGTAGCGGCGAAGGTCGATCGCGGCGGCGGCCCTCGGCAGCACGAAGCGCGCCTCCGCGACGTACATGTGGAGCTTCTTCTTGTAGGGCTTCGTCACGCCGTTGAGCGTCACGTTGACGGTCGGCTCGACATAGGCCGGGTGGAGCGCCAGCAGCTGCTTCTGCAGCGGGCGGGCGCGCTCCCAATCCTCGAAGCGGACGAGCCCGGTGCCCGGGTCGGCGAGCTCGTCGCCCTTGTGGTCGCTGAAGATGATCGTCCGCGGCGCGATCTCGGCCGGCGCGACGGCGGTCACCGCGGCGACCTCCTTCAGCCGGAACTCCTGCGCCGAAGCGGCGCCCGCAGAAGCGAGCGCCAGGACGGCAAGGAAGGCGGGGATGGTTCGCATCTCAGTAGATCTGGTTGCGCCAGGGATAATCGGGGTCGACCCGCCGCGAGCGCCGCTGGCGCGGGTCCTCGTCGTCCCACCACGGCGGCGTCGTCGGCTGGCGCCAGCCCGGCTGCTGCTGCTGCATGCCGGGATCGTCACGCCACCACGGCGCCTGCGCGTAGGCGCCGCGACCCTGGCGCTCGTCGCCCCAGACGCTGTCGCCATCGGTGCCGTAGCCATAACCCGGATAGCGCGAGGCATAGGCCTGCTCGGCCGGCACGAGCCGGTACTGGGTCTCGTCGAGGCGGCCTTGCGGGTCGAGGCGGAAATGCTCGACGAAGGCGGTGCGGCTGCGGTCGGTCAGGCGGTCGCCGCTGCGCAGGTCGATCGGCAGGTCGACGAGCTGGCGGCTTGCCGCCGCCGAAGGCGGCGCCAGCGCGACCTTCGGCACGCCCGAGGCCCAGGCCGCCTGCAGGATCGGCTCGAAGATCGGGATCGCGACCTTGGCGCCGGTCTGGCCCGGCCCGAGGGTGCGGCGCTTACCGTCGGCGTTGTCGTAGCCGACCCAGACCGCGATCGTGACGTCGTTGGTGAAGCCGACGAACCAGGCGTCGGCCTCGCCGTCGGTGGTGCCGGTCTTGCCGCCGACGTAGGCCGCGTGCCGGCGCATCGATGCCGCGGTGCCGCGCTCGACGACGCCCTGGAGCATGGTCTTGAGCTGGTAGAAGGCGACGCGGTCGGCCGAGCCGAGCGAAACGGGCGGCTTCGGCGTGTGGGCGTAGATCGCGCGCCCGTTCTCCTCGACGGCGTCGAGCGCGTAAGGGGTCGGACGCGCGCCCTCGTTCGCGACCGCGGCGTAGAAGGCGGCGAGATCGACGAGCCGCACCGGCTGCGCGCCCAGCACGAACGGGTAGTAGCGCTCGCATTCGAGGTAGAGCTGCGCCTCCATGGCGAGCTCGCAGACCCGCGACAGGCTCTGCTCCGGGTCGCGGTTGATGGCGCCGTCGAGGAGGCGCGCGGTGACGAGGTTCTTCGAGTTCTCGAGCGCGCGCCGCAGCGTCACGAGGCCGGACGCGCCGCGGTCGTAGTTGCGTGGCGACCAGTAGTCCTGCGGCCGCGACGAGCGCCCGCCGACCGGCGGCAGCGTCACCGGCGCGTCCCAGACGAGCGTGTTCGGCTGCAGCCCCTTGGCGAGCGCGGCCAAGTAGGTCAGCGGCTTCAGCGTCGAGCCCGGCTGGCGGTGCGCCTGGGTGGCGCGGTTGAGCTGGCTCAGCGGGTAGGAGAAGCCGCCCGCCATGGCGAGGATGCGCCCGCTCTGGTTCTCGAGCACGAGCGCCGCGCCCTGCACGGTCGGGCGCACCCGCAGCTCGGCGCGGGCGCTTCTCTGGCCGCCCTTGCCCCTCCCCTTGGCCTCGACTTTTCCCTCGCTGAGGCGGACGCGGACGACGTCGTGCAGGTTGAGGGCGCGCCGGATGCCGGCGCTCCAGGCGTTGAGCGGCACGATGCGGCCGTCGGCGAGGCCGACGCGCACGACCTCGCCGTCGCGCGTCTTTGCCTTGTCCACAATGATGGCGGCCGGCCAATGCACGTCGTAGAGCGGCAGCCGGGCCCGCTCAAGCGCCTGAAGCCACACAGGTTTGGGCGCGCCCGCGGCGGCGCCGTCGGCCTTTTCGGGCGCCGTTTCGAGCTTTTTGATTGTCTCGGCAAGATTTGCCTCGGCGCCCTCGAAGCGCATGCGCCCGGTCGAGAGCTCGTAGCGGGCGAGCCCCTCCTGGAGGGCGCTCTCGGTCGCGCGCTGGAGCGGCGCGTTGAGGGTCGAGCGGACGACGTAGGAAGCGCTCGTCAGGCCGTCGACGCCGGCGAAGGTCTTGGCCTCGCGGTTGAGGTGGTCGACGAAGTGGAGCCCGGCATCGCGCCGCGGCCGCTCGAAGGCGGCAAGCACGGTCTTTGCCGCAAGCGCCCGCTGCATCTCGTCCGCCGAGATGGCGCCGTCCTCCTTCATGCGGTTCAGCACATAGGCGAGGCGCTCCTGGGCGCGCTCGGGGAAGCGGTCCGGGCTGTAGTAGTTCGGCCCCTTCGGCAGGCCGGCGAGGAGCGCGCCCTCGGCGAGGGTGAGGTCCTTCGCCGTCTTGCCGAACCAGCTCCGCGCCGCCATCTCGACGCCCCAGGAGGCGCGGCCGAGATAGATGGTGTTGAGGTAGAGCTCGAGGATCTCGGGCTTCGTCATGGCGCGCTCGAGGCGCGAGGCGACGATCATCTCGCGGATCTTGCGCTCGTAGGTGACGTCGTCGCCGACGAGGAGGTTCTTGGCGATCTGCTGGGTGATGGTCGAGCCGCCCTGCGGCCGCCCGGGCTTCGCCAGGTTGCCGATGAAGGCGCGGATGACGCCGCGCTCGTCGATGCCCTTGTGCTGGAAGAAGCGCTTGTCCTCGGCGGCGACGAACGCCTTTTGGACATGCTCCGGGATGTCGGCGAGCGGCACGCGCAGGCGGCGGTTGTCGGGCTCGTAGAGCTCGGCGAAGCGCTCGCCGCGGTGATCGAGGACGAGGCTCGCGCCCGGCAGCTTGCCGCCCTTCAGCCGCGCGTGGTCGGGAAGCTCGGCCGCGGCCTTGTTGTAGTAGGCGATCACCTCGGAAAGGTCGACGGACGACGGCGTCACCGTCTCGTTCTTGCAGAACTCGCGATAGGCGCCGTGCAGGTCGCGCAGGTCAAGCCCTTGCAGGATCTTGGTGTTTCCGGCGACCGCCTGCGGATCGTCCATGGCGGTCGCGATCAATTCGTCGAGGTTGAGGTCCTCGATGTCGAACGCGCGGCGCATATGGGCGCAGCCGTCGCGCAGGATCTTCGTCACCTCGGCCTTGTCGGCGAGCGCATCGAACTGCGTCTTCACCGCGTCCGGCCGGGTCGTCACCTGGCTCAAGGTGAGCGCGGTGGCGAAAAGCTTGATCAGGATCGCGTTCATCGGCCGGGGCGGGCACCCGATTTAAAGGGCGGGACGCTGATTTAACGCCCGAGCGATGAATCAGACCTGTACAAAGCGGCTGATTTACGATGCCGCCGGCGATCCTCCCCCGCGTGAGCCGGGAAGGGGGCCATGCGAGGCAGGGCGGAGGGGGCGCTCGCCAGCCGATGTTTCACGTGAAAAACTATCCGCCTTCGTCGGCGGCCCAAACATGACGCGGCAAAAACCCCGACGATGACGCGGCAAAACCCCGACGATGATGCGGGAAACGCCGATGATGATGCGCATCATCTGCGCCGATGATGCGCATCATGCCGACGATGACGGGCGACGGGGCCGGGGGCCCGCGGCGAAGAGGAGCCGGCTGCCACGTCCCCTCCGCCTCCGCGGAAAGGCCCGACCCGCGCCGGCGATCCGGAGGCCGGTCGCATGCCGCGGGTTGGAGCGCGAGCCCGGGCCCGATCCTCACCCGCGAAGCGGGTGAGGGGGACCGCCGGAGGCGGTGGGGGCAAGCCCACGCACCGCGCTTGGGGTCGCCCCCTCCACCATGCTTCGCATGGTCCCCCTCCCCCGTCGCATGCGACGGGGGAGGATCGCAGGCCCTCACCCGCTCGCTTCCGCGAGTCGGCCTCTCCCGCGCGCGGAAGAGGCGTTAAGCCCCCACCTGCGTCACGAACTTGGTGTTGAGATAGCCCTCGATCGCCTCGGCGCCGCCCTCGCTGCCGTAGCCCGAATCCTTCACGCCGCCGAAGGGCACCTCCGGTAGCGCCAAGCCGTGGTGGTTGATCGAGATCATGCCGCTCTCGACCCTCGCCGCGAGCTTGGTCTGGGTCTCGGCCGAGCGCGTATAGGCGTAGGCGGCGAGGCCGAAAGGCAGGCGGTTCGCCTCCTCGAAGGCCTCCTCCTCGTCGGCGAAGCGGTTGATCGCGGCGATCGGGCCGAACGGCTCCTCGTTCATGATGCGGGCGTCGAGCGGCACGTCGGTGAACACCGTCGGCTCGAAGAAGAAGCCCTGGTTGCCGATGCGCTTGCCGCCGGTGCGAAGCTCGGCGCCCTTCTGCTCGGCGTCGGCGACGAAGCCTTCCATCGCCTCGATGCGGCGCGCATGCGCGAGCGGCCCCATCCTGGTCTTCGGGTCCATGCCGTCGCCGACCTTGAGGTTCTTCGAGTAGGCGACGAAGCCGTCGACGAACTCGTCGTAGAGCGTCTCGTGGACGAGGAAGCGGGTTGGCGACACGCAGACCTGGCCGGCGTTGCGGAACTTCGCCGCCGAGAGCAGCTTCGTCGCCTTGCCGATGTCGGCGTCCTTGAAGACGATCGCCGGCGCGTGGCCGCCGAGCTCCATCGTGACCCGCTTCATGTGCTGGCCTGCAAGCGAGGCGAGATGCTTGCCGACCGGCGTCGAGCCGGTGAAGGTGACCTTGCGGATCACCGGATGGGCGATGAGGTACTCCGAGATCTCCGCCGGGTGGCCGAAGACGAGGCCAATGACGTCGCCGGGCAGGCCGGCGTCGAGGAAGGCGCGCACGAGCTCCATGCAGCTCGCCGGCGTGTCCTCGGGACCTTTGAGGATCACCGAGCAGCCGGTGCAGAGCGCGCCCGAGACCTTGCGGACCGCCTGGTTGATCGGGAAGTTCCACGGCGTGAAGGCAGCGACCGGCCCGACCGGCTCGCGGATGACGATCTGCATCACGCCCTCGGCGCGGCCCGGGATGACGCGGCCATAGGCGCGCCGGCCCTCCTCGGCGAACCAATCGATGGTGTCGGCGCCGCCGAGCACCTCCATCTTGGCCTCAGGGAGCGGCTTGCCCTGCTCGAGCGTCATGATCCTGGCGATCGTCTCGGCGCGCTCGCGCAGGAGGTCGGCCGCCTTGCGCATGATCTTGTAGCGGTCATAGACCGAGGTCGCCTTCCAGGCCTTGAAGCCGCGCTTTGCCGCCTCGAGCGCCGCATCGAGGTCCTCCCGCGTCGCGACCGGATGCGTCCCGATCGGCTCGGCGGTCGCCGGGTTGAGCACCGGGAGCGTCCCGCCCCCCGAGGCGCCGCGCCAGGCGCCGCCGATGTGAAGCTCTACGTTCGGGTACATGGGGACCTCGTTTTTCTCGTGAAGGGCGATCGCCGAGCTGATCGCTTAGCGCAGGCGCCGACGACGTGCCAGCGCCGCGCCGGCGCGGCCGTCATGTGTTGATCGCAGGCGCCCCTGTCCAGGGCGAGCTCCGTTTCGGCCACGCACAACTCCCCTCATGCTGAGGTGCGAGGAGCGAAGCGACGAGCTCGAAGCACGCACCGGCGGTCGGGCGCTGCATCGGCAGGGTTGCGTCCTTCGAGGCTCGCTCCGCTCGCACCTCAGGATGAGGAGCTTGGGAGGATGGCCTACCGGAAGAGCTCGGCCTCGACCGCCGCCGCGACCTCGAGAAGATCGCGATCGCGGCCGTTACGGGCGATCAGCATGAGGCCGACCGGGAGCGCCGGGCCGGGGATCGGCAGCGAGATCGACGTCAGGTCGAAGAAGTTGGCGATCATGGTGTTGCGCAGAACGAGGAGGTTGGTGCGCATGTAGAGGTCGTCGTCGGCGATGAGCGGCGCGATCGGCGGCGGCACGACCGGCACCGTCGGCAGGGCGAGCACGTCGACCGCGGCAAGGCGCGCGTCGAGCGCGGCGGCGAGCGCCGCGCGCCGGCGGAGCATGCGGATATAGGTCGCGGCCGGGATCGCGGCGCCGCGCAGGATGCGGGTCTGGACGCGCGGGTCGAACTCGGCGGCGCGGCTCTCGAGCCAGTCCTTGTGGACCTCGGCGGCCTCGACGGCGGCGAGCGAGGCCGGCGCCGTCGCCTCGGCAAGCCCGGCGAGGAGGTCCTCGATATCGTGCTCAGCGACCCGGGCGCCGGCCGCCGACAATCGCCCGAGGCTCGCCTCGAAGCCTCCCGCGACGACCGTGTCGGTGTCTTCGAACAGGCGCCCGCGCGGCACGCCGATGCGCAGGCCGGCGAGCGCGGGCCGGCCGAGCGGGCGCGGCTCCTCGCCGGCCATCACCGCGTCGGCGTCGGCGCATTGCTGCGCGGTGCGGGCGAGCGGGCCGATCGAGTCGAGCGCGTAGGAGAGCGGGAAGGCGCCCTCGAGCGGCACGCGGCGCGCCGTCGGCTTGAAGCCGACGACGCCGTTGAAGGCCGCCGGGATGCGCGTCGAGCCGCCGGTGTCGGAGCCGATGGTGATGTCGCTCGTGCCCTCCCCGACCGACACCGCCCCGCCCGAGGTCGAGCCGCCGGGGACGCGCGACGGATCGGCGGCGCTGCCCGGCGTGCCGTGATGCGGGTTGAGGCCGATGCCGCCGAAGGCGAACTCGACCATGTTGGTCTTGCCGAGGATGACCGCGCCGGCGCGGCGCAGGCGCGCGACGACCGGCGCGTCGGCCGCGGCCGGAGCGGCGTCGCGCCGGAGCTTCGAGCCGGCGGTCGTCGCTTCGCCTGCGACGTCGAAGAGGTCCTTGATCGAGACGAGCGCGCCGTCGAGCGGCCCGAGCGTGATGCCGGCGCGCTTTCGCGCATCGGCGGCGTCGGCCGCGGCGCGGGCCGCCTCCGGGTAGAGCTTCATGAACACGTGCTTGCCCGAGCGGCCGCCCTCGATGCGATCGAGGGTGGCGTCGAGCCGGTCGCGGACACAGGTCATCGGGTCATCTCGCAGGGCTGGGGGGCGGGTTTGCGCAGGCGTTGCAGGACGATCAGGGCGCCGTTCCAGGCGACACTGACGAGAAGGGCAAGACTAAGCGCGGCGGCAGCGCCGAGCGGCACGACGGTGACCGCGAGCACGACCAGGGCGACGGTGAACCCGACCATCCCGGGCAGGCTGTGCGCGATCACGGCCGCGGTCGCGGGGCCGCCGATGCGATCGTGCAGGATGAACACGAGGCTCGTGAAGACGATGGGAACGAGCGCGGTGACGCCGGCGGCGCCCGGGCCGATGAAGCGGCCGGCGAGCACCACCGTCGCGACGAGCGCCATCACGGCAAGCGCCCGCAGCGGCAGGTCCCACCAGCGCCGTCCGGCCGGCGCCGAGGGCCGCGCCTCCAGGAAGCCCCGCGTCGCGGCGATCGCGCCGGCGTAGACCAGGGCGTTGACGGCGATGAGCGCCGCAAGCGTCCAGTCGAGCCGGTGCGCGAAGAGCACGACGGCGATCCAGACCGCGTAGGCGCCGCCAAGGCTCGCCGCGAGGCCGCGCTTCTGCGCCAGCGCCGCATAGGCTGCGGCGAAGAGACCGGTCGCGGCGTTCGCTACGAGGCTCGCGAGCGCGCTCTCGGCGAGGAACGCCGAGCCGTGCTCCATGGCGAGATAGACGTAGTTCGGGCCGGCCGAGAGCGGCAGCGTCGCGATCATCGCGCCGATGAGCGGACCGGCGCGCTCGACGACGAGCGACGCGCCGATGACGAGCGCCGCGCTCGCGATCATCTTGGCGACGAGCGTGATCCAGAACGGGTCGATCACGACACCACGGGCAGGCAGGCGATGTCGTAGGCATGGCGGATGCGGCGGCCGGCGACCGGGTCCTCGAGCTCGATCTCGAACCGCGTCGCCGGGCGGATGCCGCCGATCGCCGACAGCGTGCCGCCGAACATCAGCGTGCCGGGTGAAAGCCGCCCCTCGGGCCGGCGCGCGATGAGGTCGCGGGGCGTGCGCAGCGAGGCGAGCGCGCCCTCCTGGTAGAGGACGCGGGCGCCGTCGATCGTCGCGAAGGCGCGCAGCACGAGCGCGTCCCAATGGTCCTCGACCTCGTCGAGACGCCACAGCGCCGTCCCGACCGGCTTGCCGCAGAGCTGCTTCGAAAGCGCGATGCCCATCGTCTCGGCCTTGCGGTCGGTGTGGTCCGAGCCGACGCCGAGCCAGAGCCCGTCCGCCGCCGCGACGACGACCGGCTCGGCCTCGCCCGAGGTGTCGGGACCGAGCACCTCGAGCCGCTCCGCCTGCGTCAGGTTTGCGGCCGCAACGCGGTAGTACACCGGCACCGCCGACGGGCGCGGCACGCCGATCGCGGCGAGCTCCTCGATGTGGTGGCGAAGCGCGGCCTCGTCGCGGCCGGCCCAGCCGGCGATGACGAGCGTGTCGATGTCGGCGGTAAGCGGCGCCGCGCCGGCGCGGTCGAAGGTCAGGCGCATGATCAGGGCTTCCAGCGGGCGGGCAGCCAGAGCGCGATGTCCGGCACGGCCATCAGCATCCCGATGGCGAGGATATAGACGGTCATGAACGGCAGCACGCCGACGAAGACGTCGGTGATCGGCCCGCCGTCCCGGCGCATGCCCTGCAGCACGTAAAGGACGGTGCCGTCCGGCGGCGAGATCAGCGCGATCTCGACCAGCATGGTGACGATCACCCCGAACCAGATCGGGTCGTAGCCGAGCGCCGTCACGATCGGGAACACGACCGGGATCGTCGTGACGATCATCGAGAAGCCTTCCATGAAGGTGCCGAGCGCGAGATAGAAGCCGATGATGAGCATCATGATGCCCCAGGGCGGCAGCGGCATCGCCGCGACGGTCTTGGCGAGCGCCTGCGGCACGCCGAGGCCGACCAGCACGTAGTTCAGGACATAGGCGCCGAAGAGGATGAGCCCGATCAGCGCCGTGTTGCGCGCGGTTGCTTCCGCCGAGGTGTTGAGCATGCGGAAGCTGAGCTTGCCCTCGATCGCGGCGAAGATCATGGCGCCGACGACGCCGAGCGCCGCCGATTCCGTCGCGGTCGCGAGCCCGCCATAGATCGTGCCGAGCACGACGAGGATCAGGATCGCGGTCGGGACGAGGTCGGCGAGGCTGCGCAGCTTCGCGGCCAGCGGCAGCCGCGGCAGGGTGCGGTCGATCGGCGCCGCCGAGCCCGACTTGGCGAGGATCACGAGCACGAACAGCGCCATCACGAGGATGCTCGGGCCGACGGCGGCGATGTAGAGGGCGCCGACCGAGGTCTCGGTCATCAGCGCGTAGACGATGAAGGTAATGCCGGGCGGGACGAGATTGCCGAGCGCGCCGCCGGCCGCGAGCGAGCCGAGCACCATCTTCGGGTCGTAGCGCGTGCCCTTGAAGAAGGGCAGCGCCACCGAGCCCATGGTCGCTGCCGTCGCGACGGAGGAGCCCGAGATCGCCGAGAACACGCCCGAGGCCGCGATGTTGGTGTGAAGAAGGCCGCCGGGGAGCCGGTCGAGCCAGACGTTGAGCGCCTTGTAGAGCCGGTCGGAGAGGCCGGCGCGCAGCAGGATCTCGCCCATGAGCAGGAACAGCGGCACCGCGACGAGGACGAAGCTCGAGGACGGGTTCCACACCGTCTGGCCGAGAAAGGCCCAGAACGGGCGGTCCGAGAAGGCAAAGCCGGCGATGAGGCCGAGCACCCCGAGCGCCGCCCCGACATAGATGCCGGCGCCGAAGAAGGCGATGAACAGGGCGACGAGGAGCAACAGCTCGGCGACCGGCAGGCCGCTGCCGCCGCCGCCGAAAAGACTGAGGCCGACGGTGAGGCCGACGAGGACGAGGAGGAAGGCGACGGCGATCATGGCGCCTCGATCCCGGTCTTCGCGCCGACCGCCTCGAGGGCCTCCGCCGCCTCCTCGTCATAGGTGCGGGTGTGGAGCTGCGCCTCGACCTCGGCGCCCCCGCCGGCGACGAGCAGGAGCGCGTTCTCGACCAGCATCACCACGATCAGCGCGAGGAAGACCACGATGCCGAAGGCCCAGAGCCCCTGCGGCAGCCAGAGCGGGGTCCTCAGCAGGCTGATGTCGGTGGCGCCGAAGAGCAGCGATTCGTCGACGAGCGCATAGGCGCCCCAGGCGATGAAAGCGACGAAGACGCCAAGCGCCGCGAGGCTCAGGAGGTGCATCGGATAGCGCAGCGGCGGCGGCAGATGGTTGATCAGCACGTCGATGCGCACATGCGCCCGCGCCGTCAGCGTGTGGGCGAGCCCCCAGGAGATGCCGAAGGCGAGCGCGTAGCCGGTGATCTCGGTCGTCGATTGCGACGAGAAGCCGAAGAAGCGCCGCGCCAGGACGTCGAAGGTGATGAAGGCGGCGCAGAGGATGAAGCCCCAGCCGGCGAGATAGCCCATGATCGTGCCGAGGCCGGCGACGAGGCGGCGGGCCGACGCCACCGCGGCAATCGCGTGATTCAGAATTGTCATGGCCGGGCTTGTCCCGGCCATCCCGACCGTAGCGCAACGCTTCTCGGTACCGAGATCACCGGGACAAGCCCGGTGATGACAACGGCGTTGCGGGGGTTGGAAGCCGCCACGCCGCGCGCTCAGCGGGGCTCGTAGCGGATGCCGGTGATCGGCGCGACGAGGCGGTTGTAGGTCTCGCCGCAGCGCTCGCCGCAGCGCTTCACCCAGGCCGGCAGCACGACGCTCGTCAGCGAGGCGCGCAGCGTCTCGGTGTCGGCTTGCGTCGCGGGCGTCACCGTCATCGGCCGGCTCTCGACGAGGCGGCCGATCTTGCAGGTCTCGCGCCGGCCGGAATTGCAGGCGACGCCATCCTCGGTCAGCTCGAGGCCGAGCCGCCACTGCTCGTCCTCGACCTCCTTCATGACCTTCTGCAGGAAATCGCGGATCGGCGCGTCGAGCTTGTTCCACCAGGCAAGATTGACGCCGTAGGCGGCAACCCCCCACTGGACGGGCAGCGTGTAGAGGTGGCGCGTCACCTCGTACCAGCGCGCGCCGTTGCCGGTCGCGGCGCCGGTGACGGCGCAGTCGACGACGCCGCGCTCGAGCGCGCCGTAGACTTCGGGAAAGCCGATCGCCACCGGCTGCGCGCCGATCGCCTGGATGAAGTCGTTCTGCGAGCCGCCGGGCGTGCGCACGCGCTTGCCCTTGAGGTCGGCGAGGCTCGCGATCGGCTCGCGGCAGAAGAACACCTGCGCCGGGAACGGATAGGTGGCGATGATGCGCACGCCGACGCGCTCGAGCTCGCGATTGATGTCGGGCATCATCGCCTCGGCGACGCGGCGGCCCTGCTCGTGCGACTGGAGCAGCCCGGCAAGGTCGATGATGTCGAGCAGCGGCACGTCGCCGGCGACCGTCGGCAGCGCGATGCCGCCGAGGTCGATCTGGCCGGCGCGCAGCACGCGCAGGAGCTCGGGGCCGTTGAGGTTGCGCTCCGGCCAGCTCGCCAGCGTCACCTGGATGCGCCCGCCGCTGCGCTGCGGGATGCCCTCGCGCAGGCGCGGGATGTCGACGCGCAGATATTGCGGGATCGTCGGCGACAGCTGCGTCACCATGGTGACGCTGATCGGCGGCCCGGGCGGAACCTCCTGGGCGAGCGCCGACGTGCCGGCGAACGCTGTCGCGAGGAGGCCTGCGAACCACCGGACGAACGTCATGGAAAGCTCCTCGATGAGACCGGGAATCGGCGCGCGCTCTAAGTCACTGGCCGTCGGCAGGTTGCACTTCCTGATAGGTGACCACAAGCCGCCCGCCCTCGACCGGCCGCGCGTCGGCGCGCAGATGGCGCCCGTTCGGCAGGCGACGCGTCAGCGAGGTGACGGCGCCGGTGGCGAAGCGGTCGGACAGCTCGCGCGCCAGACCCTCCGGATCGTCGGTCGGACCGTAGTCGCCGCGCCGCGCCATATGGGTCATCACGTCGACGCGGCGCGCGCCCGGCCGCAGCAGCCCGTCGGGCAGGCCGAACAGCCGCGCGGCCGCCGCGTTCGCGACGATGGCGCGGCCGTCGGCGCTCCACAGGATGACGCCGTCGCGCATGGCGTCGAGCGCGAGCTGGAAGTCGGACGCGCCCGGCGCGATGTCGCTCACGGACTCAGCCGCCGAAGCGGACGCCCGTCACCGGCGCGACGATCTTGTTGTACTGCTCGCCGCACGCCGCGCCGCAGCGCTTGACGAAGGCCGGCAGCACCGTCTCGGCGAGCGTCTTCTTGAGCGTCTCCTCGTCGGCCTTGGTCGGGCGCGTTACCGTCATTGGATTTGACTCGACGAGCTTGCCGATCTTGCAGCCGTCCTTATTGCCGGTGTTGCAGGCGATGCCGTCCTCGGTCGCCTTGGCGCCGAGCTCCCACTGCGCGCGCTCGACGTCCTTCATGGTCTGCTCGAGGAAGGCGCGGACCTGCGGTCGAGCTTGTTCCACCAGTTGGTGTTGACGTAGTAGGCCGCGACCGCCCAGCCGAGCGGCAGCGCGTACATGCCCTTCGTCACCTCGTACCAGCGGGCGCCGTTGCCGGACGCGGTGCCGGTGACGGCGCAATCGACGACGCCGCGCTCGAGCGCGCCGTAGACCTCGGGGAAGCCGATGCCGGCCGGCTGGCCGCCGACCGCCGAGATGAAGTCGTTGAGCGAGCCGCCGTGGGTGCGCACCTTCTTGCCCTTGACCTCGTCGAGGCCGGCGATCGGCTGGCGGCAGAACAGCACCTGGGCCGGGAACGGGTACATGGCGACGATGCGGGTGTTGAAGCGCTCGAGCGCCTTGTTGGCCTCGGGCAAGACGGCCTCGGCGACCTTGCGCGCGGCCTCGACGGTCGGGTTGAGGCCGGCGAGGTCGACGATGTCGAGGAACGGCACGTCGCCGGACACCGTCGCCAGCGGCGCCGCGCCGATATCGACCTGGCCCGAGCGGACGAGGCGGATGATCTCCGGGCCGTTGAGGTTGCGCTCCGGCCAGCTCGCGAGCTCGATCTCGATGCGACCGCCCGATTTCTGCGGCACGCCCTCCTTCAGCATCGGCACGTCGACGGTCGTATATTGCGGCAGGCCGGGGCCGGGCTGCGTCACCATCACGACCTTGACCTTCGGGCCGGCCGGCAGCGCGCCTTGCGCCTGCAGCGACGCCGCGCCGGCCGTGAGGACGCCGGCGACCGCGGATGCGGCGATGAGGGGCTTGATCGTCTTCATCCGGTTCTCCCGTGGCTTAACTAGAGGATCGCGAGGCGGCTGTTCTTGAGATCGGTGACGAGCATCGCGCCCGGCGCGTGCGTGATCGCGAACGGCGGGCGGACCGCCGCGATGACCGATTGCGGGGTCACTCCGCAGGCCCAGAACACCGGCAGCTCGTCCGCCTCGACCGGCACGGCATCGCCGTAGTCGGGTTTGCCGAGATCGGCGATGCCGATGAGCTCGGGCTTGCCGATATGCACCGGCGCGCCGTGGACCGAGGGGAAGCGCGAGGTGATCTGGATGGCGCGGATCGCATCGGCCGGCCGCAAGGGCCGCATCGAGACGACGAGCGGCCCGTGGAACGGGCCCGCAGCTTCGGTCGCGATGCTGGTGCGCCACATCGGCACGTTCGAGCCGCGCTCGATGTGCTTCAGCGGGATGCCGTCGGCGAGAAGCGCCTCCTCGAACGAGAACGAGCAGCCGATCACGAAGGCGACGAGGTCGTCGCGCCACCACGGCGTGATGTCGGTCGGCTCCTCGAGGAGCGCGCCGTCCTTCCACACCCGGTAGCGCGGCAGGTCGGTGCGGAGATCGAGATCGGCGCCGAGCTCCGGCAGGTGCGGATCGCCCGCCTCGGCGACGCCGATCACCGGGCATGGCTTCGGGTTCTTGTGGCAGAAGCGCAGGAAATCCGCCGCGAGGCTCTGCGGCAGGATGGCGAGATTGCCCTGGACGTGGCCGGGTGCGAGGCCCGAGGTCTGGCCGGCAAACGCGCCGCTGCGGCAGGCGAGCCGGACGTCGCGCGGGCTGCCGTTCGCGAGAGCCGCCTCGGAGGCGACGGTCCGGCGAGCGACTTCGATGTTCATGGTTGTTGCTCCGGGACGGCAGAGCCGGATGGCGAACACAATCACCGATCCGGCGCGCGAGTCCAGCGCCGGGCGAGCCGCCGCCCCGCTTCCGCCATACTCGCCGTCGCCAAGGTCGCTCTCGCGGAATCATCGAGCCGCAGGAGCAGGATTTGGGTCCGGTCAGGCTGGGGATCGTCGGCTACGGCATCATGGGCGAGCGGCTGCTTCGCGCCGCCATCGCTCATGATCCGGAGGTCATCGCCACCGCCGGGGTCTGGGACCCATCCTCCCGCGCCATGGATCGGCTCGCCGACGCCGTCCCACAGGCGCCGCGCGCGGCCTCGACGCACGAGCTCGTTGCGGCGAGCGACTGCGTCTACATCGCCTCGCCGCCGGCGACCCATCTCGGCCACGTCCGGCGCGTGCTCGAGCGCGACCGCGCGGTGTTCTGCGAGAAGCCGCTCGCCGTCGACATCGCCGACGCGAACCGCCTCGTCGAAGCGGCCGGTGCTGACGGCGCGCGCGCCGCCGTGAACTTCCCCTTCGTCTCCTCTTTCGCGGTCGATCAGATCGGGACCTGGATCGCGCAAGGCGCGGTCGGCGAGCCGCGGGCGATCCGGATCGAGGTCGCCTTCGCGCGCTGGCCGCGCTCGTGGCAGGCCGACGCCGCCTCCTGGCTCGACCGGCGCGCCCAGGGCGGCTTCACGCGCGAGGTCGTGTCGCATTTCCTGTTCCTGTCGCGACGCCTCATCGGTCCGCTCGAGCTGCGCCGCGCGGTGGTCGAATACCCGGACGGCGACGGGAGCGAGCGCGGCGTCGAGGCGGTGCTCACGGCCGGCGCCGTGCCGGTGCGCCTGTCGGGCGGCGTCGGCGGCACCGAGCAGGACGACCACAATCTGTGGGTCCTCGAGGGCTCCGCCGGCTCGGTCCGCATCCGCGACTGGGCGGTGCCGGAGCGGCTCGCGGCCGACGGCAGCTGGGTTGCGCCGGACGGCGCGCTCGCGGCCGACAAGGCCCGCCCGCTGGTGCTCGGCCGCCAGCTCGACAAGGTCGCGGCGATGACGCGCGGCGAGGCGCACGATCTTGCGACCTTGCGCGAGGCGCTCGAGGTTCAGGAGGTCGTCGAGGCGATCCTGCGGCAGGATGTGAGGAACGGCGGCGGACGCTGACGCGCCTCCTTACGAATCCGCCGGCTCGGCGGTCTCGCCCTGCGGCCGGCCGAGAAATCCGACCACGACGGGCAGCACCATGGCGATGCCGAGGAACCGCGCCAGGTGGTGGACGCCGACATAGAGCGGATCGAGGCCGAGGATCAGCGCCAGCACCATCATGGCCTCGAGCCCGCCCGGTGCGAAGGCGACGAGCGCCTCCGACAGCCCGACGCCGGCGAGCGCCGAGGCCGCCGCCGCGAGGCTCATGGCGACCCCGGTGCTCAGCACGAGCGAGCCGAGCGCCGCCGGCAGCACACGGCGCAGCGACGTGAGCTCGAGGGTGCGGAAGCGCTCGCCGATGAAGACGCCGATCAGCACCAGCCCGACGACGGCGAGCGGCGGCGGCACCACGCCCGGCGCGAAGCCGGTCGCGTGCAGGGTCGCGCTGACGAGCGTCGCGCCGAGGAGGATCGGCGCCGCGAACCGCAGGCGCTCAAGCACGAGGCCGAGCGCCAGCCCGCCGACGAGGATCGCCGCGAGCCCGGCCGGGCTTTCGAGCGGCATGCCCTCGCCCGGAAGGCGGCTTCCCGGCGCGCCGCCGCCGAGGAAGACGACGAGGCTCGGCAACAGCGCGATCAGCACGAACAGCCGGATCGACTGCACGACCACGATCGCGCCGACCGACGCCTTCCGCTCGACCGCGATGACGAGCACAGTCGAGAGCGCGCCGGGGGCCGAGGCGAGGAGCGCGTCGTCGCGGCGCCAGCCGGCGGCGCGGGTGAGCCACAGCATCGACGCCCCGGTGCCGGCGGCAACCGCCAGGACCAGAAGCGCGAGGCTTGCCGGATAGCGCGTCACCGCGGCAAGCGCCTCCGGCGTGATGCCGCCGCCCATGGTGGCGCCCGAGACCAGCATCGCGGCATCGGCAAGCGGGCGCGGCAGCGGCCGCGAGCGGCCGAAGGCGCCGAGGATCACCACGGCGACCATCGCGCCCGACATCCACGCCGCCGGGATGCCGAGGAGATGGAAGGCGAGACCGCCGAGCGCCGCGACGAGGAACTGAACCGGCTGCGCGAGGATCGCCGTCACGCTCCGAGCACGGCGGCAAGGCGGCGCACCGCCTCCTCGAGATCCTCGGATTTGCGGGCGAAGCACAGGCGCAGATAGCCCTGCCCGCCGTCGCCGAAGGCGGTGCCGGGCGCAAGCCCGACATTCGCCTCGTCGACGAGGCGCAGCGCGAGCGCGCGCGCATCGGACACGCCCTTGACCTTGAGGAAGGCGTAGAAGGCGCCGGGAGGCGGCGGCAGCTCGACCGCGCCGGTCGCGAGAAGCCCGTCGCAGACGATCGCCCGGCCGCGCCGCGCCCGCTCGATCTGGTGGGCGACGAAGCTCTCGCCATGCTCCAACGCCGCGATCGCGGCGCGCTGCTGGAAGGCCGGCACCCCCGAGGTCGAATACTGGATCAGGTTCTCGATCACCTGGCCGAGCGCGGCCGGGGCCTCGAGCCAACCGATGCGCCAGCCGGTCATGGCCCAGTTCTTCGAGAAGGTCTGCACGAACAGGATGCGGTCCTGCGGCTCCATGACGTCCCGGAAGGACGGCGCGCGGCCCTCGACCATGCGCGCCGGGTCGTAGGCAAAGCGGGCGTAGATCTCGTCGGCGACGATCCACAGCCCGCGCCGCCGCGCGATGGCAAGGATCGCGGCGAGCTCGTCGAGGCTCGCAGTCCAGCCGGTCGGGTTCGCCGGCGAGTTGACGACGATGGCGCGCGTGCGCGCCGTGACGGCGGCGTCGAGCCGGTCGAGATCGAGCTGCCAGCCGGTCTTGGCCGAGGTCATCGGCACCTGCGCGACGCGGGCGCCGACGACGCTGAGCGCACCGGCGAAATTCGGCCAGGCCGGCGTCGGGATCACGACCTCGTCCCCGGCGCCGGCGATCATCCGAACCGCCGTCTGCAGGGCGTGCATGCCGCCGATCGTGACGAAGAAGCGCTCCGGGTCGGAAGGACGCCGGTAGAGCCGCTCGTGGTAGCGCGCCAGCGCCTGGCGCAGGTCGGGGATGCCGCGCTGCCAGGTATAGAAGGTCTCGCCGGCGGCGAGCGCCCGCGTCGCGGCCTCGCAGATGAAGGCCGGCGTCGAAAGGTCGCCCTCGCCGACATAGAGCGGGATGAGCCCGTCGCGGCCGCGGGCGTAGTTCGCGACCTCGACGATGCCGCTCTCCGGGGCGTGCTCGGCCTCGGGGCGGATCGCGAGGACGGAGGACATGGCGACGGGCGCGTTCATCGGCGATCCTTGGGCGATCCTTGGGCTGTCCTTGCGAGCGAAGCGGGTCTGATGGCCCCTCCCCTGCCGCAAGGCAAGCGCAAAGGCCGATCCATCACGAGATGCGAAGCGATCGATCGGCGGCGGTGATGAGTCAGCCGGCGGCGGTCCGCGTCTTGAGGATGTCGCGGATCTCGGCGAGGAGCTTCACGTCGGCCGGCAGCTCGGGCGCCGGCGTCGCCTCGACCTCGGCCTCGGCCTTCCGCTTCATGCGGCTGATGCCCTTGACGACCAGGAACATCAGGTGAGTAGGTGAACAGAAACTACAATTTCTTCAGCGTGTTACCCCAACCGCGCGCGTCACCTCGTCGCACAGGGTAAGCACAGGGTAAGCAGATGAAGCATTTTCGGGCGGTGCGCGGTTCGCCTATGCCCTTTTGAGCCAGCCCGTGAAGCCGCGGCGATTCTGAGGGGCAGGGAGGGCGAGGCGTTCGGCTTGTGTCGCCCATCGATCCCGTTCCGTGCGCAACTCCTCACCGCGCTTCCGCTCCGCCTCC